>JBNJEB010000187.1:0-2509 GCA_051745425.1 Bacillota bacterium | reverse complement strand
CATGAAGAAGCGACATCTATTTTAGATAAAATTGTTAGGAAATCAACTACAAAACCATATTATAAAGAATTGGCCAGAGACAAATTTATTGAAATTAGAAAGAAAAAAAATAAGTAAGGAGTGATGTAAATGAAATCCAGTCAATTTTTAATTTTATTGGTTTTAATAATTATGATTTTAATGGCTGTGACTAATCCTGGGCTGGATGATTATGCTGCCTGGGTAGGAGACCAGTCTAGCGAGGAAGCATCCAGTCAACTAGAAAAGCTAATTACTAATCTGGTTGATGAACCAATGATCAGGAGAACTACCAGTAGAGACAATTATATTATATTTAGTATTTATGAGACAGAAATACCAGATTTAAATGGGGAAGAAAGTTCTAAAACTATTGGTGTTTTCGGAAACTTTTTTGTGCTAAATGGTACTGATGAATAACTATAATTACTGGAGGTTTCAATAATGAAATCAATAGTAGATGTTCCTGGTATAAAAGTTGGTCATGCTCAAATAGATGATAAATTAACCGGTTGTACTGTTGTTTTAACCGGGGGAGATGGCGCAACAGCAGGTGTTGATATAAGAGGTGGAGCCCCTGGCAGTAGAGAATCTGCTCTGCTGGCTCCAGAGAAAGCAGTTGATAAGATACATGCTATTCTTTTAACAGGTGGGAGTGCATTTGGACTTGATGCTGCCGGAGGAGTAATGAGTTATTTAAAAGAGAAAGGAATTGGTTTTGAGACAGGTATTCTGCCGGTTCCTATAGTTCCAGCTTCAGTAATTTTTGATTTCATTATAGGTGAGGCTGTATGGCCAGATGCCAGTCTGGCATATTCGGCCTGTGAGTCAGCAGCTTCAAATGAAATTAGGAGAGGGAATATTGGTGCAGGAATAGGTGCTACAATTGGCAAGATAAAAGGGCCTGACTTTATGATGAAATCAGGAGTTGGCTCTGCTTACTATCAATTTGCTAATGGAGTTAGTCTGGGTGCACTGGTGGTATTAAATACCTTTGGAGATGTTAGATGTCAGCATACAGGCCAGATTATAGCTGGGGCATATGACAGGGAAAACAATAAGTTTTTAGATACAATGAAAACTCTGGAAAAGATTAAGGGAAATAAAGAATTTAGTATAGAAAACACAACTCTTGCGGTACTGGCAACTAATGCTAAATTGGATAAAACTCAGGCTAAAAAGGTAGCAGAACTTGGTCAGAATGGGCTTGCTAGAAGTTTATCTCCTGCCCATACTATGCTTGATGGCGATACAGTTTATGCTGTTTCAACTGGGAATAAAGAGATAGACCTATCATTACTCGGTAATAAAGCGGCAGATATTATTTCTGAAGCGATTCTAGATTCAGTTCAATCTTCTGAAATGTTAGCTGGAGTCCCTTCATTAAAATATATTAAAGAGAACAGGAAATAAATATTTTTAATCAAGTTTTTAGTCACTGATTGCATTATCTAAATTATCGTAAAATTTTTACTTTCACAAAGCTATTGAAATTGTTATATATTTTGTGATATAATAGACAAAGAAATTAAATATTTCACATAAAGTTAGTTTCGATGTGAATTGGCAAGATATTAATTTTTTGCTGGATAAAGTGAAGAAATTCACTATAGCTCATTTAAAGGGGTGGGATTCATGGAGAAAAGAAGTTATAATAGTTTTCAAATAGGAGATACTGCTTCATTTTCTAAAACAATTACTGAATCTGATGTATCAAATTATGCAGGTATCACTGGAGATTTTAATCCTGTACATATTGATCAAGAATTTGCTAAAAATTCTTTTTTTAAAGATAGAATTGTCCACGGAATGCTATCAGCAGGTTTGATTTCTGCCGTTTTAGGGACAAAATTACCTGGTCCAGGCGCTATTTATCTTTCCCAGGAATTAAAATTTAAAAAATCAGTTAAGATTAATGATACTATTACAGCTAAAGTAGAGGTAACTGGGAAAAGACCGGATAAAAAAATTCTAAAATTAAAGACGACTTGTTTTAATCAAAAAGATGATCAAGTAATAACTGGTAATGCAGAAATAATGTTAAATGCTTAATTTTATTGGAGGGATTAATAATGAATTTTAATTTAACAGATAGTCAAAAAATGATTCAGAAAATAGTAAAAGACTTTGCAGAAAAAGAAATAAAACCTATAGCAGCAGAAATAGATAAGACTGGAGAATTTCCTGTTAATAATTTAAATAAGATGATTGAAGCTGATATGTTGGGGATTCCTTTTCCAGAAGAATTGGGAGGTGCAGGGGGAGATACTCTTAGTTATATTTTGACAGTTGAAGAGTTATCAAAGGCCTGCGCAGTTCATGGGATTATCTTATCAGCTCATACATCTTTAGGCTGTCAGCCTATTTATAAATATGGAAATGAAGACCAGAAAGAGAAATATCTTAAACCTCTGGTAAAAGGAGAAAAATTAGGAGCTTTTGCCTTAACTGAGGCAGATGCCGGCTCTGATGCCTCTAACATTCAAACAGT
>JBNJEB010000186.1:0-2533 GCA_051745425.1 Bacillota bacterium | reverse complement strand
GAACTTACTTCCTGGGAGAAACTTAAGCCTAATCCTGCCATTGCCTTCCTGGTATGGTCTATCAATTCATCCAGGGTCATGTATTTATAGCCCTGGCCTTCAGCAGACTTTTTTGGGTTCCTGACATTTTGCTGAAACTGATAGAACTCTGGCATTATTTGATCTACCTTATCACTCATATGCATATTTTATATTCAGCTCCAGCCTATCAGTAAAACATCTTTTGCAAACCTTGCAGATAAATTCATTAATTTTTACACTATACATTTGCATTCCCCTTTTCTATTTAATTTAAAACTTTTAAAATAAATTATAATTATTATTTATAAGTTTGTTCAATTTCCGGGATCTCATCTGTTGCTGCAGGTGAGATCTTTTTTATTGTCTCGACATTATTTATCCTCTTGTAAATGAGCATTAACTTTTTTATCTCAATCACTCCCTTCTTAAAGTAGTTTGTCTTAGATACCCCTTTCTTAATAGTTTGTGACTGAACTCTTCGTTAACTTCTTCACCAGATAGCTTAAAATTTTCTATCATGCTTAGTTGAAACAGATTAATTGAGTTACTCAGATTCTGGAGCTTAACCATTAACTCAAATAGTTCTTCTAATTCATTTGGATAAAAATCTTCAGGCTTTATTTTATTTATTAATTTGATTTCCAGGCACCTTTCTGCCTCTTTAATATCCTCCAGGCATTTCAGCTGAACCGCCAGAGGTGAAAGGTCAATATTTTCTAAGTTGTAACTGGGCAGTACCCTGCCGTAGATTTCTAAATTTAACTCTGGATTCTGTAAAATATCTGCTATGGTATTAATATCATTTAGATTTAACTGTTCATTATTTTCAATCCTGCTGATCTTTGAACGGTAGAGGCCAGTTATTTTCCCTAACGCCTGCTGAGTTAACCTTCTTTTTTTCCTGGCGGCTTTAATTTGTTCGCCTATTTGCACATTTTCACCTCCATTTGTGCAGTATTTTATACATTTGCTATCTTTTTTGTGCAACCTAACTATGGTATAATTAATTTAAGAGTTATATTTATTGAGACTGATTTATCTGGGCCAGTCATTTTTAACTCTGAAATTTCTAGTTTAATGGCCTGGAGAGTTGCTAATATTTATTCTATTACTTTTATCGGTCTATTATATTACCTTAATGGGATTATTTTAAAAATATAAATTAAGTATAACTTACCGAATTGATGTTGTCAAGTCTTTTTTTTGTTTATTTTTTTTTATTTTTCTATTGCTTTTTATTTTATTTACTGTATAATTGAATTAGAAGAGGTGATGTAATTTGAGTAATTTTCCTGAAAGATTAAAACAGTTGAGAAAGGATAAAGGCTTGACTTTAAAGGAATTAGCAGAGAATTTAGACGATATTAAAGAAGCCTCAATTTCACGCTATGAAAATGGAAAAAGAGAACCAGATATAGATAGACTATTAGAAATAGCTGATTTTTTTAACTGTAGTGTAGATTACCTTATTGGGAATGCTTCATATAAGAATGCAGAAGATATTATTAATTTAATGCATAAGGAAGGTAAAGATATTGAGGAAACAATAGAGGCATTAAAGAACTTCAAGAAAAGTAATATTTCTTTTCAAGATGTAAAAATGCTATATGATTTACTGGATAAAATTGAACATGCAGAAGCTGAAGAGAATAAAAAATAATATATCTAACTGGAGGTTTTAAATGTTGAATTATGATTTAGGTAGTTACCCTATAAAAAAAGTAGTTAATAAAAATGTTATTAAGTACCAAACTAACTGCCCTTTTAAAATTGCTGAATGTGAAGGAATTAAAGTTGTTGAACTTAATCCAGACGATCCTGCTGATAGTTATTTTTATATCAGAGATAATAAGATATATATTGCAATTAACAAAAAATTTGAGAAAGATTGTTATATTTTTCTTTTAGCCCATGAGCTAGGCCATATTATTTATCATAAAGATAAATTTAGTCATTATTTTAATTCAAAATGTTCTACCACTAAAGGAAAGAAAGATCATGAAGCAGATTTTTTTGCTAATTACCTACTCAATGATGATAACGCACTATTTTTTGATTCAAGCAGAAAAAATTGTCAGATTGGAATTTAATCTTAAAAGACCTCTCTTCAATAAGAAGAGAGGTCTTTTACTAAAACTTTGATGGCTACAATATTATTTTATTATTAAATACTGCTATTGGATTCAGACAACCGAGAATACTTTAACTTAAATGAGACACTGAGATTATAACTCAGTGTATTTAGCATTCGAGCCATAAGATTTATCTACAGGATACTTTAGATTATTCTTTTTAAGCTTAGATGCAACTATCTCTTCAATGTTTATATCCAGCCTATCTGCCATCAAAATTGAATAAATAATAACATCTGCTAACTCATCCTCAATTTCAGTTTTAGAGTTCTGAACAGCTCCCTTGCTATCAACCCATTGAAAAAGCTCCAATAATTCATTGGCTTCCAGGGATAATGATATAGCTAAATTTTTTGGTGTATGGTATTGAGACCAGTTCC
>JBNJEB010000185.1:0-2572 GCA_051745425.1 Bacillota bacterium | reverse complement strand
TGGAAGATGATTTTGTATTTCCAGAAGATAATATTTTGCAGCTTGCAAAGGAATTTGATGATGGAGTTATATTTTTATGTTATCCCAATAATCCTACAGGTGAGAGGTTGTCATTGAGCTGGCTGACTAAACTTTTAGCAGAAACTGAATTAATGGTGGTAGTAGACGAGGCTTATTATGAATTTTCTGGTAAGACTGCTATAGATTTGATAGCTAACAATAAGAATTTAATAGTGTTAAGAACCCTCTCTAAAGCTTTCGGACTGGCAGGTCTTAGAGTTGGTTATTTAATGGCCAATCGGTCTGTGATAGATGGATTAAATGAGATTAGATCGCCCTACAATATAAGTAATTATAGTGCTAAAATAGCAGTTACTTTATTGGGTTTTGAAGATCAGTATAGAAAGCAATGGATAGAGATGAGAAGTGAAAGGATTAAGTTAGAAGAATTCCTGGATGAACAGGACAGTATTACTGTCTTTCATTCTGAGGGTAACTTTATTCTTTTTAAGACAGAAAAAGATGAAAAAGTAATTAAAGATAAACTATTAGAAAGAAATATTAAGATAAGATACTGGGATGATCTTGATCTACTAGGCAAGGCTTTAAGGGTAAGTGTTGGGCTGCCTGAAGAAAATGAATTGTTTAAAAAAGAGATGAGGTCAATTTTAGAGGGGGTTTAAGAATGATTAAGCTAGAAAGAAAGACAAAAGAAACTTCTATAGAGCTTGAGTTAGATTTATTTGGTGAAGGTGATTATGATATAAATACCGGGATTGGATTTTTTGATCATATGCTTGAACTCTGGTGCAGGCATGGTTTTATTGATTTAAAGCTTAAAGCTGATGGTGATCTTGAAGTTGATAAGCATCATACAGTTGAAGATATCGGGATTTTGCTTGGCCAGGCAATCAATAAACAGCTAGGCCAGCGAGGTGGGATTACCCGATTTGGTGATTTTACTCTGCCGATGGATGAAGTTTTGATTCAGGCAGTTGTTGATCTTGGTGGAAGGTCATATTATAAGAGTAATATTGAGTCTAACAGAACTGAGATAAATAGATTTCCAATTGAATTAATTGATGAATTTTTTAGAGCTTTAACCAGTAATGGCTGTTTTAATCTACATCTATTTGTGATCAGGAATGGTAATGCTCATCACCTGATTGAAGGGGCTTTTAAAGCTTTTGCCAGGGCTATGGACCAGGCTTTAAGACCTGATGATAGGCTGGAAGGAAGACCATTATCAACTAAAGGCAGTCTTGGAGAGAGTGGCAGACATTGATTGGAATAATTGATTACGGGGCAGGAAATATTGGAAATGTAGAAAGAGCTTTTAGATATTTAGGTGAAAAGACCTGTATTATAGATAATGGAAATAATATAGATAATCAGCTTTCTCTTTTAGTTTTGCCAGGGGTTGGTTCCTTTGCAGCAGGTATGAGAGGGCTTAAGAAGCGGAATTTAGTTAATCCAGTTATTGAATATATTGAATCAGGCAAGTCATTTTTAGGTATCTGTCTTGGCCTGCAACTTTTATTTGCCAGGAGTAAAGAAAGTGATCTGGCATCAGGTTTAGGAATTTTTGAAGAAGAATGTTTGAGGTTTGACTCAGATAAAATCAGGAGAGTGCCTCAGATTGGCTGGAATAAGATTGAGACTGCTGTAGAATTGGAAGTATTTAATGACCTGCCTGATTATTATTTCTATTTTGTCCATAGTTATTTTGTGCCGGTGATTGCTGGTCTGACAGTTGCTAAATCTGATTATGGCGGCCAGGAATTTACTTCCGTTCTAAAAAATAATAATGTCTGGGGGATTCAGCCCCATCCTGAAAAGAGTGGCAGGACAGGCTTAAAGTTTCTAGAGAATTTGATTGGAGTGATTAAATGATAGTAATTCCAGCAATTGATATTATAGATGGTAAAGCAGTAAGATTAACAAAAGGTGATTATGATAGGGAAGAAGTAATGGATCCAGACCCTGTAGCCAGGGCCAGAGGCTTTATGGAAGCTGGAGCCAGTGAAATTCATTTAGTCGATCTGGATGGTGCCAAAGCCGGGAAACCAGTTAATCAGGATTTGATAAAAGAAATTTGTTCTATATCTGGAATGGCAAGTGAGATAGGTGGCGGGATCAGAAATTATCAGTTTGCAGAAGCATATCTTAAAGTTGCAGATGCAGTTGTAATTGGGACTGCTGCAATTAGAAATCCTGAATTGCCTGTTGAGCTTGCTAAAGAATATGGCAGTGAAAGGGTTATAGTTGGTTTAGATGCTAGAGATGGTAAAATAGCACTTTCTGGCTGGGAAGAGGATACCGAGATTAAAGTTGAAGAGGTTATTGAAGACTTTATTGGCAAAGGACTTAAAAGATTTATTTATACTGATATTGATAAAGATGGGATGCTTGCAGGACCTAATTTTAAATATATTGAGAAATTACTGGATTATGGAGTTGAAATTACAGCATCTGGTGGTATTACTACTTTAGATGACTTAAAAAAGCTAGATTCTATTGGAGTTAAAAGGTCAATAGTTGGTAAAGCGATTTATAAAGGTATAATTGATGT
>JBNJEB010000184.1:0-2642 GCA_051745425.1 Bacillota bacterium | reverse complement strand
ATTTAACTTGCAGCCGGGCTGTCAAACTGCATTTTATAAAATCTGGCATACTCGCCATTGAGATCCATTAGCTCATTATGATTACCCTCTTCTTTAACCTTGCCATCTTCAATGAAGATGATCTTATCGGCATTGACAATAGTTGATAGCCTGTGGGCAATAACAAAGGTGGTTCTGCTGGAAGTTAATTTTTTAACTGCATCCTGAATTAATTTTTCTGTTTCAAGATCAACAGCCGAGGTAGCTTCATCAAGGATTAAGATACCAGGGTCTTTGAGAAATGCTCTGGCTAGAGCGACTCGCTGGCGCTGACCACCGGAAAGCATTAAGCCTCGCTGACCAACCTGTTGATCATAGCCATATTTAAAGTCAGTAATAAAATCATGGGCATTGGCTGCTTTGGCGGCTTCGATTATTTCCTCTTCAGAGGCACCAGGTTTTCCGTAAGAAATATTCTGCCTGACAGTATCTGAGAAAAGATAATCATCCTGCATTACCATTGCGATTGAATTTCTAAGTTCCCGGACAGAATAGTCTTTTACATTCTTGCCATCGATTAATACTTCGCCATCTTCAACTTCATAAAGTCTGGGGATTAAACGGACAATACTGGTTTTACCAGCCCCACTGGGGCCGACTAAAGCAACTGTTTCCTCTGGCTCAGACTTAAGGCTTATTTTATTTAAAACTACTTCATCATCATTATATGAGAAATTGACGTTTTTGAATTCGACTCTACCTTTAATAAGTTCTTTGCCAGGCTTACCGCCGATAGTCTTTGTAATATCAGGAGATAAATCACTGTGATCAAAGTATCTTTCAGTATTGGCAAAGAAGTCACTTAAACCTTCTGACATTGTAACAAGTCTCAAGAGAGGTTCTCTAAATTGCTGGAGATAACCGTAGAAGGCAACGATTGTACCGACTGTCATTGCACCAGTGGCCGAGAGATATCCACCATAACTTAAGACTGCCAGAACACCAAAGGCATTAAATAATCGTGAACCTGGAAATAAAATACTGATATAGCGGATAGCCACCAGTCTATAATCAGTATGCTGCTGGGTTTTCATTCTAAATCTTTCCAGCTCACTGTCTTCGCTGGCAAAGGCTTTAATGACTTTAATGCCGGCAAGATTATCTTCCAGGCGGTCATTTAAATCGGCCTTGGCTTTCCTGGTTTTCCTAAAGGCTTTATGCATCTTGTCGATTAATATCTTGGCAAAAATGAATAGAAAAGGTACAAAGGTTAAGGTTACAAGGGTTAACTTAACATCCAGGGTCAACATAATGATTACAGTACCACCAAGTAAGACGACTGAGCCGATCATCGCCTCTGGTCCATGATGGATAAATTCCTGGAGCTTATTTAAGTCATCAACGATCCTTGACATTAACTCACCAGTTTTCTTATTATCATGGAATTTCATTGAAAGTCTCTGATACTGCTGATAGAGATCATCTCGCATATCCCGAACTATCTCCTGGGCAATTCTATGGCCATGGAAAATAGTAATATTTTTGACAATAGCATCGGCTACAAAGACTGCCAGGGCGATGCCTACTAAACCAAAAATTCTATTTACATTACCTGCAGGTATTGCACCATCGATTATTTCTCTCATAATAAGAGGGGGTATTAATACAAGAACAGCTCCAATAATATGAAGAAACTGAACTCCAAAGAACTCCTTCTTATAACGAGAAAGATAATGTTTATAAAACTTTTTTAATAATTCAATGTAGGTATAACTATATTCTGTTTCTTTATTCTCCTCATTTGACATTCTAACTCCCCCCTATATTCTGTCAGATAATTATATCATAGCTGTATTTTGATAACAAACTGATTTATTATCTTTAAAACAACAAGAAACCCCCTCAACGGCTCTTTGACCGTCAAAGGGGGTTATATATCAGAATTACTCTGCTCAGCTACTCGCACTTCTGATTCCTCCTGTATTTATTTTATTTTTCTTGATTGTTTAATTGTAGAAGCCTTCAACTGAATATGCATTTTCTTTTAATCTGGAGTCATATTCATCAAATCGATTAACTCCACTTCTAGTTAATGCAGCATCATTAATTGAGGCCATGTTTTTAATTTTCTTTTGATTCATTTTAAACACCTCCTTATTAGAGGCCGAATGTTGCCTGACTTTCTCGACGAAGTTCAGCTTCTCTTTCTTCTCTGATATGCTTTTTTATATTTCTATCTTCGATGCTTAAGAATTCCTGGAGTCCTGTAAGTTTCATTTTAACCCCTCCTTTTTTTGTTTGCTAGGACAAGTATAACATGGTTTAGAACAGTGTCAACAGCTAATTTAAAAGTTGTAATAGCAAGATTTTAGTGATTTATCATTATTTTCTGTCATTAATTTAGGGAGAGCTTGGATTGCTGGTATATCAAGCTATTTTATCAATTAGACATTCATCATATTAATGATATAATAAAGTAAAGAGATGAATCAGGGGGTGAATTTAATGACTTTTTATAAATTTCCAGCAGAAAAAAATATGAACTGCCCGGTTTATTTATTTGCTTCAAAAGATATTTATGATGAAATAGAGCAGACAGCTTTAAATCAGCTTTTAAATGCTTCAACCTTACCAGGAGTGGTTGTGGTTGCAGGGATGCCAGA
>JBNJEB010000183.1:0-2664 GCA_051745425.1 Bacillota bacterium | reverse complement strand
TCATCAATAACCTCTTTAGCAGGGAAATATTGAACAATATTAATCGGATCAAACTTGCCAGCCTCAACATCTTCATCTGTATATTCTCTAATTTTTCTTAATCCATTTAAGGCAGTAAGTATAAATTTAGCCCCAGGTTTAAGTGACTTAGAGATGTTTCTCAGGATTTTAATATCTCGATTAATTGGGTCTTCTCCCATATCCAATAAACCGAAAGCACCCTCACAGAGGCAAACAGCACTATCATACTGTTCTTCTAATTGAAAATCAACAGCATTTGCCTTTATCCATTCAATATTTAAATTTTCTTTTTCGGCAGCCTTTCTTCCCTCTGCCAGCATATTTTCAGACAGATCAATCCCGGTCACATTATAACCTCTTCTGGCCAGTTCAAGGCTATGTCTACCGGTTCCACAACCAACATCTAATACTGAATCCCCTTTACTCAAATCTAATTCTTCTTCTAAAAAATCTACTTCTGACTCAGTATTATTGGTAAAGATATTATCCATATACTCCGGTGCATGATTATCAAAAAAATTTTCCCAGCCATGATTTTCTTCCATTCTTATTCCCCCTAAATATAATTTAACTCAAAATATAATCTAAAGTATTTGTAATTTATTTACAGTTACGATAATTGATACATTACTAAACCAACAATCATCAGTATTAAACCAATAACTTTTGCTATATTAACTGAAACTATTGCCTCGCCAAATAAGCCAAAATAATCTATAATAAATCCTCCAACAACCTGGGTAACTATTATGATGGTTATTGCATAACTAACTCCAAGCAGACTTATCCCCTGCATTACAGAAAAGATTATAATTGCCCCAAATACTCCACCTAATAGATAATAGGGCGGTACTTCTTTAAAATTTTCAACCTGGACCTGCCTGCTTAACAGGAATAGGACAAACAATGCAAAAATAAAGCCTGAACCATGGACAAAGACATTTGAAGGCCAGGAACCTACAGTTTCTCCTAATCTGGCATTAAATACTGATTGTAATACTATAAATAAGCCGGCAATAAATGAGTATATTAATCCCTCAACCATTCTTAATCTCTCCTACTATTAACAAAATTAATTATGCTTAAAAAATACCTGGTCTGTCTGAACAACCCCGGAATAAACATGATCTATTAATGTTATAAAATCAAAAACAGGTAAATTTGTTGCTTTTTGGATAGCCGGTGAATATGGTGGCAATACGCTACATTCTACCAGAAAAGCTCCAACATTCTCTTCTCTAACTAACTCTTCAGCCATTTCAACCATCTCAGCTTCCATTATTTCAGGATCAAGTTCTGGCCTTTCGTCTAAAATATATTTTTTAAATCCTGGTTTATTTTCCATTCCACCAATCACAAGTCTTTCCTGGGTTTTTGAACTAATACCAACCCCATCAAAATGTTTCTTGCCAAGCGATTCAGAATTAGCTGTAATTATACCAATCTTTCTCTGGCCACCTAAAATCCTGTCCATAAGTGGAATCTGTAATAATGAAGACATGAATACCGGAATATCAAGAGCTTTAGCCATTTCATCCTGAAGAACAGCCATAAAGCCACAGTCTCCTGTAATAGCCTTTACCCCTGCATTTTCTAATTCCTTCCCGGCTTCTATAAACTGCTTTAAAAGCCTGGTTGGATCAGAAAACATCTCGGAAATAGTTGCCTCTTCAATAACTTTATATCTAACAGGATAATCATAACTTAATGCACAGGCAACATCTCCTGGGATAGTTGGAGTTACTGTTTTTAAAAGAATTATCCCGATACCCTCACCAAAACTGACCTGATTTGTATTTGGAGATTTAATTAATGACATTAAATAATCCTCCTATAATTAAAGTTTCTAGAAATTTTATTTTTCTATCCCTTTTCTAGCTTTTATGCCTTTTGTAAAATAATGTTTTACTTCTTCCATATTTGTTACAAGATCTGCATAATTCAATAATTTTTCACTGGCCTTTCTTCCTGTTATAACAACTTCAACATTCTCTGCTCTCTTATCTATAACTGAAATTAATTCTTCTACTGTAAACAAATTATAATAAGTTGCAATATTTGCTTCATCCATTATTACCAGATCATATTCTCCATTTATTAATAATTCTTCTATTTCTTGCAGCCCATTTCTGGCAAACTCAATATCTTCAGACTCAGGCTCGCCTTTAATAAAGCAACCTCTACCATATTGTTTCAACCTAATATTTTTAATATTATTTAGAATTTTTAATTCACTATATTCCATTCCTTTAATAAATTGACCAATAAAAACAGTTTTATTAGCGCCGGCAGCTCTAATTGCTAAACCAATTGCAGCTGTGGTCTTACCTTTGCCGTTTCCAGTATATACATGGACCATTCCATTCATAATTTGTCACCTCGATAATTAAAAAAAGCCGGGAAATCCCCGGCCAAGATTAAGTAAAATCTAATTATTATTCATAAGGCTCAAAAAGATCTTTACCTACTCCACAGTCAGGGCAGACCCAATCCTCAGGAACATCTTCAAAAGGAGTACCTGGCTCTACAACAACTCCACCATCCCCATCAGGATCACCTTCTTCAGGATCATAAATATACATACAAACAGTGCACTGATATTTTTGCATTAAATTACCCCCCTTCAAAATTCTTTTAATTTAA
>JBNJEB010000182.1:0-2665 GCA_051745425.1 Bacillota bacterium | reverse complement strand
CCGATTAACTAATCAGCTCTAGCTGCTTATAACCTCTCTAAGCCCCAGGCCAGTTCAGTTTACCTGTCTCTATCAAACCTATTGCAATCTAGAAATAAAAAAATCCAGCCTGACTTAAGCTGGATTCTTACTAATAATAAGTTTGTTTTGTCATAACAGGTTATAAATCATACTCATATAAAAAGATTGTCAGGTCCCTCTTGCCATGGGGAAGATTTAATGATGATTCTTTTAATCCGACCTGTTTAAAACCTTTATGGTCATAATAGCCATAATTACAGTCAGTATCTGTAAATAGATAGATCCTGCTGGCCGCCTGTTCTTTGAAATAATCGAAAGCCCCTGTCAGCAAACCGGTCCCGATATGGAAACCCTGGTGGTCCGGGGAAACAATAAAAAGCTTAATCTCTCCCTGATAGCGGTCTTCTTTACCTGCCAGAAGTTGATCATAAATATCAAAGATCCCTTCTTTGTAAGCCTGCAGAATCTGCCGGTATTCCCGGTTCGAGATAAAAATTTTAAATAAATCCAGAAAAGCTTTAATCCTATTGCTGATTGGGTTATAACTATTCTCATCATTTTCAGCTGAGGCAAATATTAAACCAACAACCTGACCATTATAGATAGCCACCTGGCAGTAACTACTCTCTGCCAGGGTTTTTTTAAGATATAGTGAAAGAAATTTATCGAGATAATAATTATCCGCTATAAACTGATCAAATCTTTCTAAATCATTAATTAGTTTTTTTACATCCGGGTAATCTTCTTTTTTTAGCTCCCTGTAACTTAGCTCCATTTAGCCTTAGACCTCACTTTCAATTAGCTCAACTGCCAGATCAAACAGCCAGGTTTTAAACCTGGCTACTTAAAACCTTGCTTAGCAGGATATTAAAAGAACCGGTATTGGTGATTCTTTGGCAACTCGATCAGATGTGCTACCTAAAAGGAGTTCTTTGATATTACCTCTACCTGTTCTTGGCATTAAAATTAAGCCGACCTTTTCTGCCTGGGCGGTTTCAATAATACTTTCAGAAGCAGCACCTTCAGCAACTTTAACAGTTATATTATCAACTATACCACTCTTTTTAATTCTCTCAGCCAGTTCCTTTAATTTAACTTCAGAAGTTGTTTTGGCCTTCTCTAAATCTTCATTTGAACTACTACTCTCAATTACATTCAAAAGAATGATCTCTTCAAAATTATTTATTTCCATCTCTCTAATAAAATCAATCGCTGCCTTTGAACAGTCGGAGAAATCAATCGGCAATAAAATTTTATTAAACTTTCTGGAACAGGCAACCTGGACATCTCCTGAAATATTTTCATATTTTTCAATTAAGACCGGGCGTTTTGATTGCCTGATAAGATCATAGGTAGTACTCCCTAAAAAGATCTTTTTAATAAATCCTTTGCCATGGGAAGCTACTAAAATAAGGGCTACATTTTCATTGCGGGCAATTTTATTAATTTCAGAAGCAGGAAAACCAACTGGAACTTTAACTTTTACCTTATAACCTTTTGCTTCTATTTTTTCTTTGATCTTATCTAATTTTTCTTGATTTGCTTCTTTAAACTGATCAACATTAACTACCTTTGAGCGATGAACATTAATAACATGGGTCAAAATAACTTCATCAATTCCCAGACCTTTCAATTCATCAAGACAGTTGATTAATTTTTCAGCAGTCTCTGAAAAATCAGTTGCCAGCAAAACTTTATTTGATAACATTTTTAGCCCTCCCTCTTTGAATTAAAATCATCTTATATCTTAATTATATTTCTTTTTAAAGATACCGTCAAATAATTCCTTAAACTTCTTGATATATTACAATAAATGGAGTATTATATGTTTTAAGATAGACAAAGGAGGGTTTGCAATGATTACAGATACTGGCCTGATATTAGAAGGAGGCGGAATGCGAGGAGCTTTCACTGCCGGAATCTTAGATTTCTTTTTAGAAAAAGAAATTAAATTTCCTTATGTAATAGGTGTTTCTGCCGGGGCCAATAATGGTGCTAACTTCATAGCAGAACAATATGAGCGCAGCAAAAGAATATTTATTAAACATTCCCAGGACAAAAGGTATATGGGAGTTAAGCGGGTGGTCAAAGAAAGAAGTTATCTTGGAATGAAATTTCTTTTCCATGACCTTCCCTTTGAAGTCGATCCTTTTGATTTTGAAACCTTTGCTAACTCTGAATCTGAATTTAAAGTAGTTGCAACTGAATGCCAGACCGGCATGCCTGTCTATTTTAGACATCAGGATTATGATCCAGAATTTTTTATTAAAAAAATTTTAAGAGCTTCCAGCAGTTTACCACTGCTCTGCCCTCCTGTTTATATAGATGAAAAATGCTATCTCGATGGTGGAATTTCTGATGCTATTCCCATAAGAAAGGCAATTAAAGACGGCTATAAGAAAAATATTCTCATACTGACTAAAAACAAAGGTCATAAACCAAAACCAACTAAATTAAAAAAAGTTCTCAAACTAAGGTACAGAAAATATCCGAACCTGGTAGAGATAATTAAAAAAAGACATATCCGCTATAATGAAAAATTAAAATATATAGAAAGACTTGAAGATGAAGGGAAGGCCTTTGTCTTTAGACCAAAAGAAGAGATAGATATCCGTGTTCTAGAGAATGATCCTGAGGAAATGCA
>JBNJEB010000181.1:0-2665 GCA_051745425.1 Bacillota bacterium | reverse complement strand
TAAATAAAAACTCTCTTTTTGATGATTATGCATTTAGCTGGAGAGGAAATAGAATTTTAGTAAGAAATTTATTAATTAATTTGATCAATCTTAAAAGCAGTGAATATCATGATTCAATTCAGGAATTAAAAATATCTAATTCCCCTATTATCAGGGAATATCTAGGTAAATACAATAAAGAGATCGGTAATTAATGAGGAGGCAAATAGTATATGCTGGATTTGGTGATAGATGGAGAAAAATATTCTTTTCCAAAGGGAATGGAATTAGGTGAAATTTTTTCAAAAACTGACCTCCCTTATAATAGATTTGTGGCTGGAGTTGTAAATAATGAGCTTGTTCGGCTTGATTATAAGCCTGAAGAAGATATTGAGATTAAGAGTATAAGTAGAGGAGAAGAATTAGGTAATAGAATATATCGTAGAAGCTTGTTTATAATGCTGGCCAAAGCTGTTTATGAAATTTTTCCAGATTCAAGGTTGAAAATTGAACATTCTTTAAGTAATGGTATCTACTGTGAAATCTTAAAAGAAATACCATTGACAAGGCATGATTTAAAAAAAATTAAGATTAGAATGAATAAGTATGTGGAAAAAGACTTGCCGATTAAAAAAGAATGGCTGGAAAAAGATGAATTAATCAAAATTTATCAAGAACAGGGATTTCAGGATAAAATAAATATGTTATTAGGTAAGCCTGCTGGAGAAAAAGTTGAGGTATATAATCTTGATGGTTATTATGATTATTTTTATTATGAGTTATTACCCAGTACCAAATATTTAGATAAATTTGATCTACATTATTCACTGCCAGGTTTTGTATTATTATTTCCTCAACAGATTAATACAGGTAAAGTTCCTGATTTTATTGATTCACCAAAATTAGCCAACATATTTTTAGAATATGAGAGGCTTGGTGAGATTATAGGAGTAGGACATGTAAATGATTTAAATAATATAATCAGGGAAGATGGTGGTGAAGAATTAATCAGAATTTCTGAGGCGATTCATGAGAAGAACATTGCTGAGATTGCTGATAATATCTATAGTGAAATAGATACAAGAAGAATAATATTGATTGCCGGTCCTTCATCATCAGGTAAAACTACTTTCTCACATAGACTGGCAACACATTTAAGGATTGACGGATTAAAGCCTGTCAATATCTCAATTGACGATTATTTTGTAAATCGAGATGAGACCCCACTAGATAAAGAAGGAAACTATGATTTTGAGGCACTTGAAGCAATAGATATTGAATTGTTTAATGAACATTTAATAAATTTATTACAGGGGGCAAAGGTTGAACTGCCTGAGTATAATTTTGAGACAGGCAAAAGAGAGTATAATGGTAATTTCTTGCAGATTGAGGAAGACCAGCCTATATTAATTGAAGGTATTCATGGTTTAAATGAAAGCTTAACTGAAGTTATTCCTAAAAACCATAAATATAAAATTTATGTTAGTGCTTTAACTCAATTAAATATGGATTATCATAACAGAATTCCAACCTCAGATACCAGGTTTATAAGAAGGATAGTCAGGGATTATAAGTATAGAGGACATAATGCAGAGACTACTATTGATTGGTGGCCAAAAGTTAGAAAAGGAGAAGAAAGAAATATCTTCCCCTATCAAGAAAATGCTGATGTAATATTTAACTCTGCTTTGATTTATGAACTTGCTGTGCTTAAAAAACATCTGGTTCCATTATTAGATAGAATTGATAAATCAAGTCCCGCCTATTATGAAGCAGTCCGTTTAAAAGATTTAGTTGAGCCGATGGCTCCTATGCCTGAATTAACTGTACCACCAATTTCAGTTCTAAGAGAATTTATAGGGGGCAATTCTTATCGCAGATAATTATTATGGATATATTCTTTGATATCCTGCCAGTTATTTACTCTGGCTGTATATTCACTTTCATTTGCTGCCAGGTTATGGTCTCTGGTAAACAATAGGGCTGGTATACCAGCAGACTTAATTTCTCTGACATTATCTTTATGATCATCTATGAATAATTTAAGATTTTCATTTAAAGCCAGAGGCGCTTTGTTTTCATCATGATAGAGTTTATCAAAGGGGATATTGTTTTTAATTAACCAATTTTCAGTTATATCTCTATATTCTTCATGACGAGCAGTAATTAAAATAATCTTATGACCCTGGTTTTGTAATTTATTTAAAAAATCAATTGCCTCCTGGTAAGGGGGGACTGATGAGAAAATCTTTTCTTTATTTTTAGCAAGAAAATCTTCTATATCTGAATCAGGGAGATTATAGGCTTCCCTAAAATCATAACTATTAGATATTCTTTTAGCTTTTTCACCAAAGTAATCTATTAAGTATCTATACCAGATATTATTTTCATTATTGCCTTCATTTGTTAAAACACCATCAATATCAAAACCGAACTTATACAAAATAAAAACCTCCAATTAATAGTTTTATTAAAAATATATTAACATGGTTTCATTTAAAATTCCAGTTTAAAATAGTATAATAGTTAAGAAGAGGTGTAGTTAATGGTAAATAGACTAGATGAAAAATTAGATGTGATGATTAATATATTAGAAGAAAAGTATCCTAAACCAGAAACAGAATTAAATCATAATTCTCCATTTGAATTACTTGTTGCAACAATTTTATCGGCTCAGACAACAGAT
>JBNJEB010000180.1:0-2677 GCA_051745425.1 Bacillota bacterium | reverse complement strand
CAGTGTTCATGGTGACAGAGAATTTCTCTGGCTATAATAGAAAATTCTTCTGTGGCAGTTGCTATCCGATAACCTCTTTCAGGGTGTTCCTGGATTATTCCACATTCATCTTCAGTCAGACTCTCTGGTTTATTTAAAATTTCTTCACTGATTGAAGTTTTGCCGATATCATGAAGGCTGGCCAGAAGTGAGAGTTTATTAAGCTCAGAGCCTGATAAACCTAATTTTTTACCCAGCTTTTGAGCAAGTTCTATCATTCTCTCACTATGTTCTTCTGTTTCATCACTTTTAGCCCGTAAAGTATTAAGAAGACTGGTTACTATCTTATTTTTAGTACTCCGGCTGGCTAAGAGTTTATTCTGATACATATTATTATCTGCTCGTTGTAATGTCTGGGTGATCTCTTCTTCTAAATCTTCCTTGGTAGCAACTCCAATTCCCAGTGAGATCGGCAGTTTTTTTCCCATTGTTTGTTTGCATTTATTTTTGATTCTCTCGACAATCATTTCAGCCTCTTTCTTTTCTGTAGCCGGGAGTAAAATTGCAAATTCATCGCCACCAAATCGAGCAAGAATATCTTCCGTTCTTAAGGCACTTTTAATTATATTAGCCGCTTCCTTTAATAATTTATCACCTATTTCATGGCCATGACTATCATTAATTATTTTTAAGCCATTAAGGTCTGACATAATTATAGAGATTGGCAACTGCCGCTTTGTATCCATTCTGACTAATTCTTCTTCAAAGAATCTTCTATTATAGGTATCTGTTAATTCATCATAAAAACTTTTATATTCTATCTCTTCTTTATATCTGACCTGTTCTAGAGCTGTTGCCATATGGGAGATTAAAATCTCAGCAAGCTCTAAATCTTCTTTAGTAAATGCATTCCTTTCAGTTGCCACTGCCTGAAAAACTCCAAAATCTTTAATCGGTATACTGATTGCCGATTGAAAGTCAGAACTTACTGGTCTGGCATCCTGGTCTTTATTTAAATCATTAACCAGAAATTTTTTCTTCTGGCGATAGGTCTTGCCGGCCAGGCCTTCAGTAACTGGAATAGTTAAATCTTTATGAACAGCAACAGCATCTGAAGTTATCTCTGTAATTACTTTGTCATCTTCAACTAAACTTATATCACAGATATTAAAATCTAAAATATTTTCTGCCGCTTCAATTGTATTAATTAAAATATTTTCTTCATTATCAGACTGGCTAAGCCTTAAAGCTGTCTGATGGAGTTTTTTAATAATATTTTTCTGTTCAATAAGTTTCTCCTCTGCAGTTATTCTATCTGAAATATCCTGAAGATATGCAATTTCATATTCTTTACCCTTATAATTAATATAATGACTGGTTACTTCTACTGGTAATCTTTGCTTATCTGAGGTCAATACTTCTGTTTCAATTTTTGTAATCTTATTCTTTTTTATAGCTTTCCAGTCTTCTTTTAGATCTTTTTCTTCTAGTTCAGTTGCTATATATGAAATTTTTTTGCCTATTAGCTGATCTTTAGAATAGCCTAATAAATCAACTGTCTTCTGATTGATATTTTGAATAACTCCCTCATAACTGATTCTCAGGATGGCAATTGCAGCATTCTCAATTAAATATTGATTAAACTCCAGGATCGCTTCTCTTCTTTTGCGTTCAGTTATATCTGTCTGCAGAGAAATATAACCCTGTTTGTTCCCTTCAAGATTAATTGCAGTTTCAATAATATTAATAAAAATATCATTTCCCTGGCTGTCTTTATCTTTTATTTCTGAATTTATAGTCTCTCCCTTAAAAATCCTTTTTAGATTATTTTTAGATATCTCAATATTCTCCGGGTCTACCAGAGAATCAAAAACATTTGTGCCGATTAAATCTTCTGGAGCCACTTTATTTATCTCAGCCAGATTTTTATTAACGTCTATTATATTGGCATCTTCATCACCGATCAAAATTCCAACTGGTGCCAGATTAAATATTTTCTGATATAGTTCTTTCTGTTTTTTTAATTCCTGTTCTGTTTTCTTTATCTCAGAAATATTTCTAACCAGAGCCAGAATTTTATCATCCAGATATGGAACTAATCGACTCTCGTAATAGTGTTTTTCAGCATTTCTTTCAAAGATAAAGTTAAATTTATAATACTTTTTATTATCTTCATGATTAATTAGATAATCTAATATCTCTATTGCCTCTTTAGACTTTTTCTCTGATAAAAAGTTATTAATATTTTCCCCAATCAGATTATCTTTAGGTATTATTAAATCACCTGGTCTCCCAACAAAGCAGTCGAGTATCTTGCCCTTTTGATCTAATATAAATAATGGGTCAGGCAGGAAATTAAGTAAATTATCCTTTATTATCTTGTCTTTCATTTCGCTGTTAAGTAGCGTATCGTAATTAAACATCTGGAGACCTCCCTGAAAATATCTTTTAAAGCCATTGTTTATACAATTCTAGTAAACTTTTAAAACTCCTGCATATTCATAGTAATTTATTACTATTTTGCTCCAGGTGATTTGACAATAACTAAAATATAAGCCTGCCTAATAAGGGATATTTTATCTCTACTGCATCATGGGGACAGAGTTCCTGACAGCAGAAACAGCGAATGCAGCCAGATAAATCAATTTCAGCTTTATCTTTTATAGTTATAACTTTTGCCGGACAATTTTTGGCACAG
>JBNJEB010000179.1:0-2697 GCA_051745425.1 Bacillota bacterium | reverse complement strand
TCAAGATACGGCCTTCTGAAAACAGCAATCGCAGTAAATATATCACACCCAAAGGGCGGCGTCGCCGACCCGATTGCAGCCTGCAATGTAACTACAGTACCTACTAAAATTGGATCAATGCCTAGTTGCTGAACATAGGGCTGGAATAATGGTGTTAAAACCATGATAACAACTATAGGATCTACAAACATGCAGCCTATAAAGAACGCAACTGCGATTATAAATAAAACCCAGGTTTGAGTTGGATCTGAACCAATAATTGGTGGTAATACCATCTGAGGTATTCTAGCAAATGAAATCAACCAGGAAAAAGCATTTCCTACTCCAACCAGTATAAATACTACTGCTGTAATCATACCAGTTGAAAGTGCAATATCTTTTATATTAGAGAGAGGAATATTTTTGAATATAATTACCTCTAAAATAAAAGCATATAATACTGACATGGCAGATGCTTCTGTTGGACTAAATAGACCACTATAAATACCACCAATAATTATAATCGGAAAACCAAAAGGCAGTAATGCTCTTTTAAAGCTTTGCAATCTTTCACTCCAGGTTTTTTTATTTCTAACTGGAATATTATGTTTCTTAGCATAAAAGTAACAATAAGCAGCAAATAAAAACATGATCATTACTCCTGGACCAATACCGGCAATAAATAACTCACCTATCGAACTGCCACTAACAACACCATATATAATCATCCCGATACTTGGTGGGATTAAAAGGGCTATATCACTGGAATTAATTATAAGTCCAATTGTAAATGAATCATCATAACCATCTTCTAATAAATATGGCCTCATTGTACCTCCAATAGCAACAACAGTAGCCTGGGTAGAACCAGAAACTGCACCAAACAAAGTACAGGCAACTGATGTAGTAATAGCCATACCACCATTTACATGACCGATTATATCTCTAACAAAATCCACAAGTCTTCTTGCAGTAGAACCTGCAGTCATAATATCTGCTGCCAGTATAAACATTGGAACAGCAATTAATGAAGGAGGTAATATCCCTCTAATCATTTGCTGAGCTAAAATCGTCTGTCCTAACTGAGGATAATATATGTTCATAATAATTAATGGTGCCGCAATCAAAGGAACCATCATTGGAAATCCTAAAAACAATAATAAAAACATTATGCCAACCATTAATTGGAGCATTATCTTCTCTCCCTTCTATATCTGCTAATGATATTCTCACTAATCATTTTGATTATCCATTTCAGTATCTTTTACTTCCTCAATTACTTCTTCAACATCTCCATATTCAGATTTTTCGTCAAAGGAGATCCAGACATCTTCTTCTTTAATGTTTTTTATAAAAGCCATTAGATAATGTATAGTACTTAATCCTAAGCCAATCGGAACTATTATCCACACTCTCCAGAGAGGGACCATTAGTAAGTTACTCTGCCTGCCTGAAGTGAAAAGATCATAAATATATCTACCAGAAATTAAAGTAATCCAGGCCATAAAGATAAATGTTCCTAAAGTCATAATGTACATCATCATCTTCTCAAATCTTTTAGGAACCATATCTGAAATAGCAGACATTCTAATATGTCTACCATTTCTTGCAGCATAACTAACCCCAACAAATGTTATAAATATAATCAAATAAGTATTTATCTCGTCAACAAAATACAAACTATATCCAAAAATATTTCTACCAATAATATTTGCTATTAGCAAAACCGCTAAAGCTATAGTTCCATAACCAACAATAAATTCTTCAATTTTTTTCATCCCTGCATTTATTTTTCTTATAATTGCAAACATCTTGCACCTCCTGCATTTATATACTCTATTAGACATTAGGATATATCTCTTCCCTACTCATTAAACTATCATTATAAGAAACAATATGATCAATCAATGCTTGCCGAAGTCTCTTTAAATCTTTTTTCTTTAAATTTTCAATAATTTCATAATGTTCTCGGGCTGATTCTTCCAGGCTATCTTCTTTCCTGGCATCAATTATCATTGCCAATTTCAACTGATTATGAATCATCTTTAAAATTCTTTGAGTAAATTTACGGTTAGTTTTTTCCCATAAATATTTATGGAAAGCCATATCTTTTTCATTTAATTCTACAACCTTTTCATCTTCAGGACTTTCTTTATTAACAATACTAAGCATTTCTTTTACTAAATTTTCAAGATACAGGAAATCTCCCTCTTTTAATAGGTTATCTTTTAAGATAAGTTCCATCATTCTTCCTTCTAATAATACTCTTATCTCAAAAACCTCTCTAATATCATTCTCATTAAATGATGCCACAAAGCTTCCTTTTCTTGGAATAGTTTCAATCAAACCTTCCTTTTCAAGCTCTTTTATAGCCTCTCTAACCGGCGCCCGGCTAACATCAAGTTCTTTTGCAACTTTAGCTTCAAGGATATGATCTCCGCCCCGATAATTCTCCAAAAATATTTCCCGTTTTAGATATTCAGCTACTTTATTACTTAAACTTTGATGTTTAATCTTATTGGTCATAAATTTATCCCCCATATTATCATATTTCATATAATGGGTCATTAAAACTAGAATTATCGGGAAGAGATCTTAAATTAATTATTTAGTAAATAATTTTCTTGGATAATCATAGAATGATCTACAGCCATTTTCAGTTATCTGGATTGCTTCACTTATTTCAAATCCGTAATCATCAAACCAGATACCTGGAAT
>JBNJEB010000178.1:0-2712 GCA_051745425.1 Bacillota bacterium | reverse complement strand
ACACTATCAAGAACTACAATAATGGTTCTTTTTATATCAGACATAAAATCATCTCCTTATTTAATCCTGGATTATTTTTCCGGTTAAGCTTCTTTAATTAAGTTTATCTCTTTCCCCATATTATTATAACATTTTATTGCAAATAAAAAAACCTGGGTAACGGACAGTTAACTGTCTGTAACCAGGCTATAGCTGTAAATAAAAAATATTTATTTCACTATTCAATTCTTATCTCTACATGTTCATTACCTTCATCTATATCAATTAATTTTCCATCTTCAGATCCAGTTTCCAGATTTTCAAGCAATTCAGAAATATTAATATTTTTATCTTCCAGTTTTGATTTGGCATCTTTAGGTATAAAACCGGAAAATGCCTGGGCTAAACTTAATGGTATCGATAAATTAACCTTTTCTTTGCCGCCTTCTTGAACCAGTATCTTTAATGATTTTGATTTTCTTGTTGAAGGTTTTTTAGGTTTGCCCTGAAACATATTATCAGAACGCTCCATTGTCTCCATCAACTTCTCTGCTTCTTCAGCAGATATTTTCCCCTCAGCTACCATCTCTAAAATCCTTAGCCTTTCCTCGTTCATCCTGACGCCTCCTTAAATATTTTTAAGCATTTCAACTGCTTCCTGAGATTTGATTTCTCCATTTTCCAGAGAATCCAGAATCTCTTTACGTTTTTTTGATTTATTATCATCTGGACTATCTTCAGGTTTATACCCGAGAGCTTCAATTACTTCATCCAGTTTGTTTCTAACAGTTGGATAAGAAATGCCCATCTCTCTTTCAACCTCTTTGATATTACCTCTAGACCGGATAAATACTTCTACAAATTTATGCTGCTCAGGACCCAGACGAGAAAATTTATCAAGGAAAAAATGACCCCTAATAGTTGTATCACAGTCATTACATTTGACTTCTGTTATCTCCATATTTTCCTGGCAGACCGGACATTTTCCTATTAATTTATTTACTTTATTAGCCATCTTATCACCTACTTATCAGTCATTATTGTTATAGTTAACTAAATTATAACAGTTATTATTTATAAAGTCAAGTCAAAAGTTAATATATTTAATAATTAAATTAATTATATTAAATTGAGTCTAGGAAAACTGATTTGCTTCTGCCTCCTGACGGATAAGTTGATAATAAACCATTAGCCCAACTATTGTTTTGCTATCTTTAATTTTACCTGCAAAGACCAGGTCAGGAATTCTTTCAGGATAAATTTTGGCAACTTCAATAAACTCCCCTTCTTCTGTCTCCTGTTTGCCATAGCATAAATCTTCTGCTAAATATAAATGGAGATTTTCTGTGCTGTAACCAGGGGTTGTATAAAAAGTAAATAATTCTTTAACCGAGCCTGCTTTATAGCCAGTCTCTTCTTTTAACTCCCTAACTGCACAGTCTTCAAGATTTTCCCCGGCGTCTAATTTGCCTGCAGGCAGCTCTAAAAGTACCTGATCTGCAGCCCTCCGGTACTGTTTGACCATAATAATTTTTCTTTCTGGAGAGACAGGGATTATAGTTACCCCACCTGGATGTTCAATAATTTCTCTTCTGGACTGATTGCCATCTGGCAATTCAACCTGATCTATCCGAAACTTAAGT
The DNA here is from genome assembly GCA_051745425.1 of Bacillota bacterium. Lineage (GTDB taxonomy): Bacteria > Bacillota > Halanaerobiia > Halanaerobiales > Halarsenatibacteraceae > Halonatronomonas. The sequence continues at coordinate 1,090 of JBNJEB010000178.1, read as the reverse complement.
AATCTACCGCTAAAAGCCAGTTCACTTGAAATAATTTTTTCTTCTAATTGTCTCATTAGCAATATCCCCCTTCAATTATATATTCAGTTAAAATATCAACCTGATTAACCAACTCTTCTGCTTTAAGCTTTTCCTTTGTACTATGTGAATCTTCTGCACCTGTACCAATATTAATGGCAGGCAATCCCCTGGTATTGATTAAACCGGCCTCACTTATATCGTTTGAGCTAATTAATTCAGGTCTATAGCCGGCGATTTTTGTTGATTTAATCAAATTTTCCAGCCAGTCAGGTTTATCCTTATCCCAGTCAACTCCCCGGCTACAATGGAGCAAGGATATCTCTCCTTTTATCTCTGGAAGCACCTCCTTAATTCTATGGGCTAAAAGGTCCGGCCATTTCCTGATTAATTGATTGGTATTTTCCCCCCGGACAGCTATAATGATTGAGTCAATCTCAATTCCAGAGATTGGCAGGCCATCTTTTATAAAGAATGAGCGGACATGGTTTCCAGTCTCATTGATTGTAGAGCGGGCAATCTGAAGATTTAATCTCCTGCTGGCTTTTGTTTCCTGGCTGACTATCTGAAATAAAAAGAAGCAGGCGGCAGGCTCTTTTACAAAAAAACTGCCAACAGCGGCCTCCCCATCTAAAACAAGGGCATGGTCGAATAAATCAAGAAAACTCTCTGGCAGAAAAGAAGCCCCAAGAAGTCCCAGTTCTTCAGCAACAGTAAATAAGACACCTAAACCTGGCGGTAGATAATTCTTATTAATCTGTAAAAAAGCTAAAATAGCTGAAATACCTGCTAAATTATCTGCCCCCAGGATTGTATTGCCCTGACTTTTAAAATAGCTTCCCTCTTGCATTAATTTTATATTCTGACCAGGTTCAACTCTGTCCAGATGAGCCACCAGCAAGATTCCATCATTACAGGGCGGGTTAATCCCAATTATATTTCCAGTCTGACTGTTAATATAATTTGCTGTGCGATCCTGAAGGGTCTCCAGCCCAGAATCCTGGAGGTAATCAATAACCCGAGCAGCCAGCAGACCTTCATTCCGGGAAGGGCTATTTATTCTTATTAATTC
>JBNJEB010000177.1:0-2720 GCA_051745425.1 Bacillota bacterium | reverse complement strand
TTCTCGCAATTTTTACATCCTGGTCCATAAATAGTAATTTTCATAGTTAACACTCCTTATTTTTTAGTATTGATTTTGCTTTTTGCAAACAATCATAAAGCAATTTACACTAATAATATATTTTTCTTAAATAAAGGCCATTACAAAATTAAACATATAGCCTACTCCAATAATGGAAACTCCAACTACTGTAATAAAAACTGTGATTAATTTTGGTTTGATTACTTTCCGGAGAATTATCATTGCTGGTAATGATAAAGCTGTTGTTGCCATCATAAAACTTAAAGCAGTTCCTAAAGCAACTCCTTTACCCATTAAGGCCTCAACAATCGGAATAGTTCCAACTGCATTAGCATAAAGGGGAATTCCTACAATAACAGCTGCAATAACTGATAATGGATTGTTGGCACCGGCATATTCTGCCAGTAACTCAGCAGGTGCATAACCATGAATAGCTGCACCGATTCCAATTCCAATTATGACATATTTCCAGACCCTGCTGACTATATCCTTAACCTCTTTTTTGGCAAAAGTGACTCTGTCACTCCAGTCAAGTTCTTCAATTTCTCTTTCTTCAGCACTGATTTGATATACATATTCTTCTACATGTTTTTCCATTCCTAAAGCTTCAATTACAATACCACCGACTATACCAACTAAAATACCGCTGACAAGATAAAGTGTTCCAATCTTCCAGCCAAAAATTGTAAAGAGCATAACTAAAGCTACCTCATTAACAATTGGTGAAGTTATCAAAAAAGAAAATGTAATCCCCAGTGGTATTCCTGATTCTACAAAACCAATAAAAATTGGCACAGAGGAACAGGAACAAAACGGCGTTACAACTCCAAGCAGCGAAGCCATAATATGGCCAGTTATTTTTCTATAATTGCTTAAAAGTTTTTTGGTTTTTTCTGGTGGGAAAAAGCTTCTAATTATTGATATAAAAAATATCATTATTGATAAAAGGAAAATAATCTTGGTTGTATCATAGAAGAAAAAATGAACTGATTCTCCTAATCTTGTACCTGCCTCGAGTCCAAATAAATTATATGCTACTATATCTGCAAATTTCGCGAACACTAGCAACAACTCCTTTCTATTCCTTCTGAATTAATTACTTCAGCAGAATCTAAATTATCAATTTTACCTTCCAGGTCTGACAAATTTAGTTCAACAAAAGTATTAGCTTTTAAGGCAATTAAATTAGCTAAATAATTATCATAAACATTCCTGTCAATAGAGTAGTATGTCCATTTTGCATGGTGTTTTTCATTTAAAAGTTCTAAATCTTTAAAATAACTGAGATGTTGAGAAATACTTGATTGGGATTTATCCAGGATTTCCTGGAGCTGGCAGACACAATACTGGCTGTCCAGCATCAACTTAAGTATCTTAAAGCGATTTTCATCAGCTATGCATTTTAAAAACTTAAGTAAGTCATTCATAGTTACTCTCCTTTTTATATATTAATATTAACTAATATGATTATATACAAGTTGGTTCTAGATGTCAAATTAATTTTAAGATTTATCATATATTAAATATAAATAAATTGCGATAAGTCATGGCAAAAAGCATATTATAAATTTATATTTTTTAATTTCAATGACTTTATTATTAAAATTAAAAATATTTGTTATTATTATATATTAATATAGATTAATTTAATTTCCTGGACAATTACAGTTTTCAACTATCTAGATAAAAATTTTAAATAAAAATAACACATACCTCAAACCCCTTATTCCTGAAAAATAAACAGGATGATAAGAAGGATCCAGTATGTGTTAAATAATTTAATCCAGATACTTTAACTATTTATTTAATTTCTTTTGTCACTGGTTTTAAAGTAATGCTATTATTGTCAGCTACAGCTATTAGTTCAGCAATAGATTTATCCGGTTTTTCTTTAACTGTGCTGCCGATTTTAACAGTTATAATATCCCTATCTTCCGAATTATTCAGATACCACTGGATATTTTCATAGGTTGAATCTATTGCTTTTTGGCCAGATGCAGGTAGAAGTATTATAAATTCTCCTCCAGCTGTTCTTGAGATGACAGCATTGGCCGGTGCTGACTTAATAAGAATTGCTGATATATTGGTAATTATTTTATTGCCAGTATCATAGCCGAATTCTGTATTAATTGAGTTTAATCTTTTTATATCAACAATCATAATACCAACTGGGACTTTTTCCTGTTCATCAAACTCCTGCATGATTTCTTTGAAATAAGGAAAATTAAAAAGACCGGTAAGTGGATCATTATGCCTGATATGATCAAGCTTCTCTTCTTTTTCTTTTATTGCTGTTATATTTAATAATATTTCATAAAAACCTTTTATTGCTCCAGCTTTATCTATATCTGGGATAACCTTGACAAGATAGATCTGACTATCAGGTTTAACCATAATCCGCTGGATTATTTGTTTTTTCTCTCTAGCTTCAATGACCGGACAGTCTTTACAGACCCCATTAAAACCCCATTGTTGATAACAATATTTTTTATCTGATTTTTGGTTGGACCAGATTAATTTCATTTCATTATCTAAATACATAATTGTCTCTTCTAAGTTATCTAATAATTTTTCTGTTAAGTTAAACATTTTATACTCCCTTCTGATTTTATGTCTGTTATTTAATATTATAGATTAATCTTAAAACTCCTTTAAAATTTTAAAATTTATCTATTTTATAAGTAATCATTATATATTGT
>JBNJEB010000176.1:0-2765 GCA_051745425.1 Bacillota bacterium | reverse complement strand
ATTTTTGGGCTGACTCTTTTTAATTGATAATAAATTTTTGGATATCATTGGACTTGCTCAAGTGGAGCATTGGTCCGTAATAGAGCTGGAATTCCAGGGCGTCGCCGATATTTATTTCGAATGGGGCTTCTTCTATATCAAGAATCAAGTGGTCACTGCTGGCTCCAAGAACTTCGATACCCTGCTGGCAGGGAATAAGCTGATCTGGATAGACAAAATCAGCCCTGCCGACTGCCAGAATTGCCCTGGTTCTTTTTCCCCTATCTTTAAAAATTGGCTTCTGACCAAAGGCGTCGACAGATTTCTGTCCATAGGGTTTTGAGGGCTTGGTTTCTATCTCGATTACTTCAGCCTGGAGGATAAATGTATCAGTATTTAACTCAGGGAGATCAAAACCCCAGATATTTTGAATATCACGGCTTAAAAGCAATGTTTCTCCCAGCCGGAGTTGATTGATTCTGGCTGGCAATTTATTGTCAAGGAGAAGAGGCAGGGCAGTAGTTGCTCCCCCTGAGATGATTTTAAGCTTTCTCCCTAATCTAGTCTCAATCTTCTCTGCAGTTTGAACCAGGTTATTTAGATTATGAGTGTCTGGCTTGATACCGCCGTAACAGCTAAAGTTGGCTGCGATCCCAAGTAGTTTTAGGGCTGACATTTTTTCGACTTTAGCAGCTATCTCGATTGCTTTTTTTGGCGGATAGATACCTTCTCTGAGATCTCCAGCTTCGATCATTAGAATAACCTGATGAGTTTTAGTGTCCTTGCTGGCGATATGATTTAATTTCCTTAAAATCTTTAACTGGCTATTAAAACTGATATCTATATATTTAATGACTGCTTCCACTTCGCTCAGGGCTGGAATTCTTAAGAGGGCCAGGGGAAAACTGGTACCTGCTCTTTTAAGATTTATTAGACGGTTTAATCGAGAATCACCATAGATAGAGGTATTATTACCGATAAGTCTAGCTACTTCAGAACTTGGCGGGCAGCCCTTGCCTACTCCGATAAGATCAATATTATGCTGCTGGCAGAGTTTCTGCCAGAAATTTATATTTGTTTTTATCTTATTTAGATTAATTAATAATTTAGCTGACATAAAAAACCCCTTTCAGGTAATGGCTTATTTTGTTTGATTATAACATAAAAATTAAAAGGTATGAAAATTGCTTTGTGAATTTGCAAAATAGTATAATCTGGGCTATAGCCAGCTTAAGAAATATCTTAGATTCGTTATTATAAATAACTGGATTAGAGAAGTGTTGGTGAAGTGTTGGTAAAGGATCGGAGCTGAATTAAAGCTGACTCTTGCATAATTCATTTTAAGAAAGTATAATCATCATAAGGAAATTAATTTTAGTAATAAGTGATAAGTTTTTATATAGCTTGCAAATAGAGGAGTGTTGATATAAATGAAACTAATTGACTGGCATACCCATCCCTACAGTCATGGTGAAGAAGAAGTCAAGCCCTGCCAGAATATGAAACGGCTGCAGGACTTTGTTGCAGCGGCGGAAATCAAAGGTCTTAGTGGAATTGGATTTTCTGATCATGAAATCTACTTAGAACAGTTCAATTTTGAAAATCTGGAAAAGATAAAAAGAGAGGCTAAGATTGATATTTTTATTGGAATAGAATTTGATTATGCACCTGGTCGTGATAGAGAGATAAAAGAGATACTGGAAAAGTATCCTTTTGATTATTCGATAGGCTCTGTCCATGATCTTGGTGATTGGAGTTTCGATTATGCTAAGTATAAGGCAAAGTGGAAAGAGTTCGATTATGAGGGGCTGGTTGAGATCTACCAGGAGTATTATAGATTGCTAAACCAGGCAGTTAATACCGGATTATTTGAAATCATCGGGCACCTGGATTTGATTAAGGTCTTTGATTATGTGATTAAAGATAGGGTGCTGGTGCTGGAGATGGTTGAGCCGGTACTTGATTCTATTAAAAAGCAGGGAGCTAAGCTGGAGATAAACACTAATGGTTTAAATAAGCCGGTTAAGGAGTTATATCCAGCCCTGGATATTTTAAAGTTAGCCAGCTATAAAGAATTAGATATCGTTTTTAGCTCGGATGCCCACAGACCTGAGCGAGTTGGCCAGCATTTTAAAGAGCTTGAGTGGTTGATGGAGATAATCTAATACAGGTATAGTTAATGGAACCCGGGCCTGGCATGGCTTAAAGTTAGTAAATTTTTAGCAGTTAATAGGAGGGGTCTTAACTTGAATAAGAAACTAACTTTTGCTAGTCTGATTTTAATATTAATATTGCTTCTAGGATTAAATCTAAATTCAGTAGAAGCCCAGAAGTCTTATCGAATTGATAATTATCTGATTGAAATGGAAGTTAATCATAATGGAGATTTTATAATAACTGAAGAGATTGAATATAATTTTCTTGAAGGAGAGTTTACAACTGCCTACCGGGAGGTACCTGGTCAGGGTTTTTCTGAGATTGATTTCATCTCTATTGGATCAAATGAAGAACCATTAGTTGATTATAATGTAAGTGAAGGAAGTTCCCTGGAGATTGACTGGGAATATCCTGTAACTTCTGAATCTGCGACTTTTAACATAGAGTATGCTGGTAGAAAAGGTCTGCTCAGCAGAAATGACAGAAATATCATTGACTGGCAGGCCATAGGGACTAACTGGGATGTGCCTATTGAAAATGCTGAAGTTAGAATAAGTTTGCCTGAAGAGCCTGAAGATATTGAATTTACTGAGGGTGGTGAGCCATTTAGAAGGTCAGGTGGCGATTTA
>JBNJEB010000175.1:0-2791 GCA_051745425.1 Bacillota bacterium | reverse complement strand
TCACAAAGATATGGTATTGAAATGATTACTATCTTTCCAGCAGTATTAATTTTAATGGGTCTTGCTGATGTTTGGGTGCCCAAATCATTAATTAATAAATATTTGGGAAAGAATTCTGGCCCGAAAGGTATATTAATTTCAATATTTTTAGGCACATTACCTACTGGACCTTTGTATATAGCATTTCCTATTGCGGCTGAACTGTTAAGAAAAAAAGCAAGGATTAGTAATGTAATGATATTTTTAGGTGTTTGGGCTTCATTAAAAATACCTCAGATTAGTGTTGAAATAAAGTTTTTAGGTATTAAATTTGCAATTATTAGATTTATATTTACTTTGATATCAATTATCATAATTGGTTATGTCATAGAATTATTAGTAGAAAAAAGTGAAGTTAAGGCTTAAAATGAAAGGAGGTATAACTAATGAAATTATTTGATTTAAATAAGATGGAAGTGCATCCTTATGAACAGAGACAAAAGAATGTTTTCTATAAGTCAAAAGAGTTTAAATCAAGATTAATTAAATTACCTGCTCAGGGAGAAATGCCAAAATGTGAGATGGATACTTATGTAATGTTTTATGTTTTAGATGGGGAAGGTTTTGTGACAGTTAATGGAGAGACAAAAAATATTAAAAGCGGACAATGTATGATCACAGAGCCCGCTGAATTATCATTAAAAACTGATAAAGGTATGAAATTAATGGGAATACAAATTAATAAAACTGAATAATATATTGCATAACTATTAGTATTTAAAGTAGATGGATAAATATTTTAGCTAGTCCTAAGAATGCAAAGAAACCAAACACATCTGTAGCAGTTGTTAAAAATATTGCAGATGCCAATGCAGGGTCAACCCCGATTGCCTGCAGGCCAATTGGTATTAAAAATCCGAACAGGCCGGCTAACAAAAGGTTAATAATCATAGAAGCAAAGATTATTAGACCTAAATACGGGTTACCATAAAGAAGGTATAAAATTAAACCTGTCATAATACCAATTGCTATTCCATGTACAACTCCTAAGGTGCTTTCTTTTAATAGTAGTTTCCATTTATTTTTATCTTCAACTTCACCTAATGCAATACCGCGTATTACAATTGATAAGGTTTGAGTACCAGCATTTCCACCCATTCCAGCTACTATAGGCATAGCGGCTGCCAATGCTACAACCTGTGAGATAACATCTTCAAATAATCCGACTGTTAAAGCGGCTAAAAAAGCAGTTCCTAGGTTTATATAAAGCCAGGGCAGCCTCCTTTTTATTGATTTCCAGATCGGGCTGTTAATACTTTCTTCTTCATCAATACCAACCATCTTAAACATGTCTTCTGTATTTTCTGCTTCAATAACATCTATAATATCATCTACAGTAATAATACCTAATAAATTATTATTTTTATTTACGACAGGTATAACTGACAGATTATATTTTGCCACCTGTTGTGCAACAATTTCCTGGTCAGTTTCAGGAGTTACGGATATAATATTATCATCCATAATTTCTTCTAGTCTCATTTCATAATCATTATTGAGAATGTCTCTAAGATCAACTGCACCAATTAGTTTTTTATTTGTATCCATTATAAAAATTGTATCAATAATTTCTGTTTTAGGACCTATTTCTTTTATTTTATCTAATGCTTCACCAATTGACATATCCTTTTTTAATACTATATACTCAGTTGTCATTAGACCACCGGCAGATTCTATATCATAACCGAGGAGTTTTTTAATTGTATTAGCTTCATCTTGCCGCATCTGTTTTAATAGTTCTTTACCTAATTTAATTGGAAGATTACCTAAAATATCAGCAACGTTATCTTTGGCCATATATGAAAATATTTCTGTAATTTGATCAATTGTTTTGGTTTTTAATATTTGAATCTGTAGTTCTTCATCAGATTGTTCTATAATTTCAGCAAGATCTTCATTACTTAAAAGTTCAGTGAAATCTCTGATTTGTTCGTCCTCAATGGTTGATAGAGTTTCTGCAATATCTATAGGAAAATTATCTTCTACCCATTCTTCATGAACATCTTTATCATTTTTTATGTACTGTAGTATATCTTGTTTAATGTTGTTGTCTTCAACCATTTGCATCTCCTCCTTATTATAAATGCCGCAAATTAAATTATAACATAAAAACAGGTATAATATAACCATTATGACCGATAATAAACAATGATTTTATAGATTAATTATAATATTAATGGACAAAAAAATAAAGAGACTTTTATAAGCCCCTTTAATAAATTTAAATTTAAATTTTAAATGGAATATTTATTCGACAAACGAACCTCTTATTTTAATTTCTTGATTTAATGGTTTTCCGGTAATCAAGACCAATCTTGCTTCATTTTCAGCTTTTATTTCTAGCTGGTCTAAATCTTCAAAGAGTAAAGCAGTACCAGAAGAAATACTTTCATTTAAATTACTAATTGATAAATCACCTTTAACTACATAAAGTATTCCGTTATGAGTGTTATTTATATACTGTTGGATAGATGCATTATTATTTAACTGGATATCGTAGTAGTCTACTTCTGTGTTGAGTTTAACAGAAATATCATCACCTAATACTTTTCTAATCTTAATACCTTTTTCATCTTTAATTACTTTTGTTTGTTTAATTGATTGATAACTTGGAGCAGATTTTTTCTTAGCTTTAGGTAAGTTAACCCATAACTGAATACCATGACTAAAACCAGTTTCACCAGGTTTTTCTGAATGAACTAAACTTTTTCCAGCATTAAAGGTTTGTAAACCACCAGCTTTAACTTCACTA
>JBNJEB010000174.1:0-2795 GCA_051745425.1 Bacillota bacterium | reverse complement strand
TAAATTCCCCAGATAAATGTAATCCCAAGTGTAATTACAACTGTTAGAATCAATTGTAGAGGAAATCCTACTTTAAAAAAATCGCTAAACTCATAATTCCCGGGGCCATAAATCATTAAATGAACCTGATTACCTATCGGGGTTAAATAAGCTGTACTGGCAGCAAAAGTAACTGCCATTATAAATGAAAATGGTTCAACTCCCAGGCTTAAAGCGGCATCTACTGCTACTGGTAACATTATTACAATACTGGCTCTATTACTAACTAGATTCGTAATCATAGCAGTAAAAAAATAGAAAATAGCAAGTATAATAATTGGCGGTAAATTCCCTGTTAAATTTAGAATATGCCTGGCGAGAAATTCAGCGGTCCCAGTCTCTTCCATAGCGGCACCTAAAGGTATCAGGCCAGCCACAAGTATAATTATCTCCCAGTTTACAGCTTCATACATTCTGGCAGGATTAACACAATCTGTTAGGACCATTGCCAGAACTCCTCCTAAAGCTGAAATAGATATCGGTATTATTTCCAGAACTGCCAGGGCAATAACTGCAAACATAATCCCTAAAGTTACTGGAATTTTTTCCTGGGAATAATCTTCTCTTTCCATTTCTCTAGCTACAATAATATCTCGACGATTCCTCAATCTCTTTAGAGTCTGATCATTAACTAGCATTAAAAGAACATCACCTGGTTTTAGTTCCATTTCATCTAGTTTATAATGGGATAATTCGCTACCTCTTCTAATGGCAAGAATACTACAGCTATATCTATTAGCAAAATTTATTTCAGATAAAGTCTGGTCAGCAAATGTTGAGCCATTAGTGATTACGGTTTCGACCAGTTTTCTGCCCTGAGTAGGTTTTTGTAATTGAGTTTCTTTAACAGAGAGGTCTTCTGGGATAATCCTTAGCCCCTGCTGACCTATCAATTTTCTCAATGTCTCTCTATCAGATCTTATTATTAGTTCATCACCGGCTTCTATCTGCTTGGCTTCTAATGGTTCAACAAATTCATCACCATTCCGGGTAATCATGACTAAATCCATATCAAGGTTACTTTTAGATAAGCTATCCCCAACACTTTTACCAATTAATGGTGAATCCTTTTCAACAATTGCTTGAGCCATGAATAAATCCATCTCATATTCGTCAACAAGATCATCTTCAGGCTTGACTCTTTCAGGTAAAATTTTACGTCCTATTGTAATAAAATAGATAACACCTGTAATTAGAACAATTATTCCAAGAGGCGTAAACTCAAAGAAGCTAAAAGGACGGCCAATTAAATTAGAAGAAATATCACTGGCAATTAAATTAATCGAGGTCCCTATTAAAGTTAAAACTCCTCCCATTGTTGAAGCATAGGATAGAGGTATCAAGAGTTTAGATGGTGAAACCTTTGTAGTTCTTGCTAAATCTGTAACCATAGGAATAAAAACAGCTACAACTGGAGTATTATTTAAAATCCCGGCAACAGAACCAGAAATAGCAGTTATAACACCAATTTGCCTGGTTTCACTATTCCCTGTCAATTTTATAATTTCATCCTTTAATAATTGCACAACACCACTATTCTGGATACCCTCACTGAGAATAAACATTGCCATAATAGTGATGGTAGCACTGTTGGCAAATCCACTAATTGCTGTCTCACTATCTACACCTGTCCAGGGGCTCAAAATAACCAGAACAACTGGAATTAAAATCGCAATCAAATCTACCCTGATCGGTTCCCAGACAAATAGAACTAGCATAACGCCTATAATTAATAACATAATAGTAATCTCTAGTGTTAACAATATAATCACCTACTTGAACTAATAGTACTTCTAAATTCAATTTTAAATTATTAATCAACTATTTTCAAGAAAAAATGGCCAGACATATTATAGCCTGGCCATAAATAATATAAAAATTTACTGCCTAACTGGCAGTTATTTAACCACCTCAACTAAATGCTGCTGATCCTGAAGAACTACAGCTCATAATTCCAATACCCTCAAAACTCTGAAAGACATCATCGCTTCCACATTCTGGGCACTCTACCTCTAAATTCTCTCCAATCTCTGAAATTTTTGCAGTGATTGAAAACTTATTCTCACAATTACGACATTTAAAACTATAATTTGGCATTAATCAATAACCTCCTGCTAGCTGATATTATATCATACAAACCATTTATATAGTATATTAATTAGAGAAGTTATTCTGTAAAGTATTTATCAATTTATATGTCTAACTTATTTCTCAATAACTGAGGAGGCAATGAACCAGCCTTTAAAATATTATCATGAAGTTCCTGAAGAGATAGATCCGGCTTACTCAAACGATAGTCTTCAATAAGCCTGCTTATCTCTCTTTTTCCCATTAAATAGGATTGTGGCTGAGTTGGAGAAATAGTATATCTCATAACTTCAGTTTTAGCATCATCCCTTTCAAGGCGACATTTATTTACCAAAAAATCCACTGCAGAATCAACTGACATACCCTGGCAGTGAAGCTTTACATCCAATATAATTCTGCCTGCCCGCCAGAGCTGATCTGAAAGTCTACCTAACTTTTGAATAGGTTGATTAATATAACCTAAATCCTCCATCATACTCTCAGAATAAAAAGCCCAGCCTTCAACAAAAAGAGTCGATAAAAAAGAACCCATCTTTCTAATATTGCTATTTTCAATTTTAGCCCAACTCAACTGGAGATGATGGCCTGGATAGCCTTCATGGAGGGTTGTAATCGGCAACTTGGCATTATAATGACCCTTTAACTTTGATTCCTGTTGTTCTGCAGAC
>JBNJEB010000173.1:0-2796 GCA_051745425.1 Bacillota bacterium | reverse complement strand
CCAAATTCCATATAAATATCATCTGCATAAGAAATATTATCAATTAACTGCTGTCTTCCTATGTAATTTTCTAAATTACCACCAATATCAGGAGAAAGTGAAAGTTTTCCATCACTATAGGCTCCAGCTCCACCCCAACCAGATACTATTGCACAGCTGGGACAGTTAACACAGCCCATACCAGGGTTTTCTTTCATAGGACAAACTCTTCTTTCCAGATCAGTTCCTTTTTCTAAAATTAGAATATCCAGCTCTGCTTCTTTTTTTATAAATTCCATAGCAGTAAATATTCCAGTTGGTCCAGCGCCAATGATAATCACATCATAATCGTTTTTGCTCATTAATTTTTAAACCTCCAGGTTTTTAAAATAAAGTCTAATTAATTTCTTTAGACAAACCAATATTATAGTTTCTAGACCAGAGTGAAAATTCCTGCTTTTAATTTTAATTTTTTCAAAATAAAACCAGCTGCCAGCTCAACATCTTCTCTTAAAGATGAATAATTAACTCCCAGACGCAGAGGAATAAGTTTAGTTTTTCTAAATTCACTTCCTAAAGCATAAATTCTTGCTGCATTTAGAGAATTAGTTGACCAATCATTAAAGATCTCACGGGCATAACTTAAAGATAAAGCTTAAACTATCCTTTAAAAAATCCCCGCAAACAGTAAAACTTAATATTACTGTTCCGGGGAAAGTTTAATAATTTTTATTTAATGTGTTCTTCTAAATCACTAATTTTTTCAATACCCATTTCTTCTGCTTTCTCTTCTTTCATCAGCAGACAGAAAGTATTATTTGCTTCTGCATAATCCAGCCAGATAATATTATGATTTTCTTCATCCCATTCTTTTACTGTCTGATAAGCCTCTTCTGATTCTATAATTTCTTCTTCATAGCCCATAGTTGTCATTAAAGTTGTACCTGTATATTCCCAGTACATATCTATCTCACCAGATTCAATAGCAGGCCTTAAAACCGCAGTCTCACCGAGACTTGTTCTGTCCTCAACTGGATAACCATGACTTTCAAGCAGCATTATAGTCATATGGCCTAATATTAGCTGCTCAGTCCAGGGTTTTGAACCAACTGCTATTGTCGGACCATCTTTTTCTTCAGTATCTTCAGCTAAGAGATCATTTTCTTTGAGAAAATCTTCAGCAACTTTGTCCGGCTCTTCTTCATCAACAGCTACTCTTTTATTCAATTCAATCTGCTTTTCCTGGTCAAGCAGAGGTGGCAGCTCATTGATTAAACTTTTAAGCTCTGGATAACTATCTAAAATTTCCTTTCTGATAGTTGGTGCTGGATTATAGACTGGAAAAAAGCCTTTATCATCTTCTAAAATTCTAAGGTCCATCGAAGCTATTCTACCATCTGTAGCAAAACCTATTGCTACATCAACCTTATCGGAATCTAACGCTTCATAACCAAGTCCAGTTTGCATTGTATTTACATTATCATCATTAAATTCAAAACCATATGCTTCCTCTAAACCACTGAGGCCATCATCTCTCTCAAAAAAATCAATGGTGGTTGCCATTTTAATACCTTCTGCTTCAGAAGCATTATTTGTATCCTGAGCCTCATCCTGACCACAAGCTGTTAAGACAAGTGCAAAAACTAATGAAAGAATTAATAAAGGAAATAAATATTTTTTCTTTTTTAACATATTTTCACCCTTTCTAAAGTTTTTAGCTGTTCGAGAACTGGTCTGTACTTGATTTCTTAATTATTCTGCAGCATTTTTTCTATAAGGTCAAATATACGGTCAATTACTATGGCTATTACTGCAGACAAAATGGAACCAAGTAGAATTTTCTGAGTATCAAATCTGACCAGACCGGTAAAAATAAGCTGTCCTAAACCTCCAGCGCCAATTAAATTAGAGATCACAGCTGTACCGACACTTATCACTGCAGCAGTCTGGATACCTGCAATAATTATTGGTAGTGCAAGCGGTAGTTCAATCTTATATAAAACTTGAAAAGGGGTCATTCCCATCCCCTGAGCCGCTTCTATTATTTCATCTTCTACATCATTTATTCCTGCTATGGTATTACGAACAATTGGCAGCAGAGCATAAATAGTCAGTGCTGTAACAGCCGGTAAAAATCCTGTCCCTAAAATAGGCAGGAAAAGCGCAATAATAGCCAGACTTGGTAAACCCTGGGCAACATTAAATACCGCAATAATTTTACCTGAGTAATCTTTCATAAGATCTCTACTCAGTAGAATCCCAGAAGGAAGTGCAATTATAATTGCAGCTGATACCGCAATCCCAACTAATTGTAGATGTTCAATCATTAAATAAATGCCTTCATCAAGAAAAATTTGCCACATCTCATTCCACATTTATTTTCCCTCCCCGGCTGAATTACTTTTTAATAAACCAGGTGAGACTAAAATTCTTTTTAAGATTTCCATCATTATATCAACAGTAATTGAAATTAATGAAATTAAAACAGCGCCATTAATTATCATTTCTGTTTTGGTCCTGACAATTCCCTGATAGATAAGCTGTCCTAAGTTGCGTTCACCTATAAAAACTGCTAAAGTTGCAATCCCAACCATCATTACAAGTGCAACTCTTATACCTGCTATAATAACCGGCATAGCCATCGGCAGCTGCACCTTCCACAGGATCTGTTTTTCTGTCATTCCCATCCCTCTGGCTGATTCCAGAATGGCTGGATCTACCTCATTTAAGGATGTATAAACATTTCTAACAATAGGAATCATCGAATATAAGACTAAAGCAAAAACTGCACTTCTCATATTAAGCCCAAAAGCAGGT
>JBNJEB010000172.1:0-2809 GCA_051745425.1 Bacillota bacterium | reverse complement strand
TATCGCTTAAACATTTCTGGATATGCTCTTGATAAAACTCCTCATTACTTGCTTCATGTCTTATATCAAATTTTTCAAGTTTTAAGAAATCTTTAATAAATCCCATTTTCCCACCTCCTCTTAACTATCTGTCTATATTATAACTCTAAATATTAAATAAGTCAAGCCTAAAATTAAAATATTTAATTAATATATTAATTTTATTAATATATAATTAGTAAAATCAAATAATGATAAAATTATAATAAAAAATAAAAAAAGGGATAAACCCCTGGTATATAAGGGTTTATCCCTGTCTAAATAATGCTTGAGTATATAAAAAATCAAAAAAATAAATTTTAAATATAAAACTATTGACCTATTTAAATTGATATATTTAATTAATTAATTAATATTATTAATTAGTTTTTTGATTAATCTCCCTGCCGGCCAGATAGCCACTTGAAAAAGCAAACTGCAGGTTATAGCCACCAGTATCTCCGTCAATATTAAGTAATTCTCCAACAGCAAAGAGGCCAGGCATTATCTCAGATTCCATTGTGCCAGGATTTATATCATCAAGGCTAATGCCACCAGCAGTTACCATTGCTTCACTAAAACTACCCCGGCGTTCTATTTTTAAGGGCAGTCCATATAGAAGTTCTCCAAATCTTTTTCTTTCTGTTCTGCTTAATTGGGAAGCCTGTTTATCTTTAGAAATACCTGATAGCTTCATCAGCTTTAAACCAAGTCTTTCAGGGAGACCAAAACTTTTAATTAAATTCTTAAATAAGCTCTGGCCTTTTTTCTCTGTTAACTCAATTAATTTCTGGTCTAGCTTGGCTTCATTTTTAATGTCTATAAGTCTTAGTTTTATCAGGTCTCCAGCTTCAATATATCTAGAGTTATTTAAAATTCCAGGGCCTGAGAGGCCTTTATGGGTAAATAAAAGATCGCCCTGCCAGCGCCTAACCAGACTGTCTTCTCGCCAGAGTGAGATCATTACTTTATCTAAAGAGATACCGGCCAGCTCCTTAAAAAGGTAATTTTGAATATATACAGATACCAGGGCAGGTTTGGGTTTAACTATTTTA
Source organism: Bacillota bacterium (assembly GCA_051745425.1). Classification (GTDB taxonomy): domain Bacteria; phylum Bacillota; class Halanaerobiia; order Halanaerobiales; family Halarsenatibacteraceae; genus Halonatronomonas. The sequence continues at coordinate 1,736 of JBNJEB010000172.1, read as the reverse complement.
TGGCCTAACCTTGCAGCTAGCTTATAGCCATCTCCTGTAGAACCTGTAGTTTGATAGGATTTACCACCTGTTGCCAGAACTACAATATCGCCATGATATTGTTTATTTGCAGTCTTGATTAAGTAATTATTTTCTTTCTTTATAAATTTAATATCTTTAACTGCTGATTTATATTTTATCTCAACTCCCTGCCTTTCAGATTCATTAAGCAAAACATTTAAAATATCTCTGGCTTTACAGGAGGCTGGAAAGACCTTGCCTTCGCTGGTAGTAATAAATTCCAGACCTCTATTTCTAAAAAAGTTTAATAAATCTTTGTTACTAAAACTATAAAGGGGGCCTAACAAAAATCTCTCAGCTTCACCATAATGGACCAGTAGATCTTGAACATCGCCGCTATGGGTTAGATTGCATTGACCGGAACCAGATATCAATAGTTTTTTGCCAGCTTCAATATTTTTCTCCAGAAGAATAACTCTATTATTTTTCCCTGCAGCATGGATGGCAGTAAAGAGACCGGCTGGACCTGCGCCAATAATAATTATATTCTGGGTCATAAATTTTTACTCCTTTAAAATCTATTTCTATAGACTTATTTCTCTATTTATTATATAATATTTAGCTTAAAAACAAAAAAATTGCCCCACCTGAGGGCACAGGTGAGGCATGTGGAGAAAACTACAAGACTTATTATAGCATAATTATTATATGTTGACAAGTGTATATACATTGTCTGGAAATAAGAGTATAATTAATCCAATTGCAAGCTTAATTCTACTTATTTATATTCAGCCTCACCAGTATTAATCTGATCAATCCTGAAATTATATAATAGGCCAATTATGATTAAAAATCCACCAATTAGTCGGTTTCTAGAAACCGGCAGGCCTGACCAGTAATCTAAAGTTAAGCCAAAGGTGAGTTGGCCCACATAAACTAACAGAGTTGTATAAATTACAGGGATTTTAGGAATTATATAATTTGAAGCCGAGACAATTGCCACCCCGACAAAACCACCTAAATAGACCCACCAGGGAATAGAATTAAATTCGATTAAACTGAGATCAAATTGATTGTTCATTACAATCGCAAGTAAGCCGGAGACAATCAGGCCGACTGTATAATTAATTAAAGTACTCTGAAAGATCCCGATTTTTTTGGCCAGGTTTGAGTTAAAAATCATTGATAGGACAATTAACCAGCCTGCAACAAATGCCATGAAAATATATAACATAATTATCTAACTCCCAATTATCATAAAGACTATGCCGGTAAAGATTATACCAAAGCCAATAATTTTTCTTCTGTCAAAATGGCTTTCTTTGATACCAATTAGGCCAAAATGGTCAATGATTATTGCAGCTACTGATTGGCCAAGTAGTCCCAGAGCCAGGGTTAATGAGACCCCAATTGCATTAAAGGTTATATTATTAAATAGGACCAAAAAAACTCCAATAGCTCCGCCGGTAAAATAATAAAAAGGTATATCTTTATTAAAATTAAATTTCTTCTTTTTAAGTAAAATGATCGCTCCAGCCGTAATCAGACCAACAATGTGTATTATTATTAAGGCAATAAAATCACCGATATTTCCTGCCAGAATTCCATTTAAAGTTACCATAATAGCAGTAAGGCCACCGGTCAGGACAGCTCCAAGTTTAAACATGAGATCCCTCCAGATATTATTTGTTTTCTTAATTTATCATAACATCAAACCTCTCTAAATAAAAATAAAA
>JBNJEB010000171.1:0-2846 GCA_051745425.1 Bacillota bacterium | reverse complement strand
TTATGAAATAAACTGCTTGCTTTATCAAGTCGGCTGGCCAGTAATGGACTGACATTTTCTCCATTAACCCTGCAACCTAGAACTAAAATATAATCATAATCCTTAAATGGAGGCTGAAAATGATTTAAGACCGTTGTAACATTAAAGATTAAAAGTAAAAAGAAAAAATATATTATAATAAAACCTGTAAAGTCATTTATCCCTGCAAATAAAGGAGAATTGATTTGACTACTTATTACTGGAAATATAAAAAACCAGCTTATAACTAATATTCCTAGAATAAATATAGCTTTATATTCAAGTCTCTGTTTTTCTTTTCTAATTATCATATAAACTGAAGCCAAAAATGACATTAGAAAAGAAGCAAGATGAACTGCATAGGCAACTAGCATTGAAATTGTTATTATGGTTAAGGGTATCAATAAAAGCCTGATTAAAAAGATTTTACTGTATGAAATAAATGTTATGTAAGCAGATATAATCCAGGCAACAAAGACAATACCCAGGAAGAACGTTCTTCTTTCAATATATAATGTCAAGGCTAATATTATACTTATGATTATTAAAGGCAGAATATATAACATTTAATCCTCCCCTGAACTAAAACCGTAATTAACATGAAAAAAGTAACTTGTATAATTAAATGCACGGTTTAAATTAAAAAAATATTGCATTCATTTTAAATCTAATATATAATAGAAAAATGAGTGGTGATAACTATGAGTAAAGAAAATAGACCAGATAACGGGCCTCAAAAAAGTAATATCTCAAAGATCTATACAAGCAAGAGACTCCATAAGAATGATTATAAGCACAGTAGATTCCATTTATTAACAAAATTCGAGGATAAACAGAAACCTCAAAATGTTAATGTTATAATTGATCAGGACATAGGACTTTTCAGTTAAATAATAATTTACTATTGACTCTGTATTTTTACAGAGTCATTTTTTATTTGAAAAATTTATTAGCTCTATTAGAAATAATATTATATAATATTCTTACATTTTCTCAATTAAATAAACACCAGATCAGACTAAAAGCAGACCTGGCGTAAATATTGAGCGTTTATAAAACTTATTTAATTTTAATACCCTGGTCAGTTATATCAATTATCTTTTCTTTATAAAGACCTCCAATAGCCTTTTTGAAGGTGCCTTTACTCATCTCCAGTTCATATTTAATTACCCCTGGAGAACTATCATCATTAAGAGGAAGAAAGCCATCTTCTTCTTTTAGCCTCTCAAGAATCTTCTGCTTGGCATCTTCAATTCTACCATAACCTATCTTTCTCAGGCTAACATCAATCTTATTATCATCTCTAATTTTTTTAATATAACCTTTTCTCTCTTCTCCTACATGAACCTGCTTATAAACATCTTCTTCATAGACCAGTCCATAATACTTATCATTTATGATAACTCTAATGCCAAGATCTGTAAAGCGGTCTATTAAAATATTTACTTCATCACCCTGACTAAATTCTACATTTTCTGGAGCATCTTCTATTTCTAACTCTGCCATTATTAATTCACCTCATTCAAAATCTCTAACTAAAGATATATGCAAGATGTTTTTGAAATAAGGAAAGCTCATACACTTTGTGAATTAAGCTTTCCAAAATTGTCTTCTTCTTTTCATTGAGATAATTCTGGAAATAAAATATCTCTTTCTGAGTATGGGCATCGCTCCCAAAAACAATCTTCTTTTTAAATTTCTTCTGTAATTTTCTTGCAGTTTTATTTTGTTTTTTTGTAAGCGTATTATTATGAACTTCTATACCGTCAACTCTTTTAATAACATCATAAATATAATCTTTATTATTGATAAAGTTCTTTTGAAGATAACCATTTATATGGGGAATAGCTATGAAAACATCATAGTCTTCCAGAATATCTAAATAATATTTATAGCTTTTTCTAGTCTTGGCCATTCTAAAATTATTTTTATATGGTTCCAAATAATTATAATAAAATTCCTTGAGTTCAGATAGTTCCTGAAAATACACTAACAATTCAAAACCATCCTGACAGCCAACTTCTATACCTGGTATAACATTAAGATCTGTATTTTCTATTAATTCTACACTTCCAGCAATTTCATTATGATCTGTCACTGCAATTAGATGCTGCCTGTGTCCTAAATAAGATTCAAGAAAGGCTCTATCAAGATAACCATCTGAGTGAACTGTATGAATATGAAGATCTATATATTTTTTATCAGATGATAAATTGCTTTCTGGATTAAAATCCCTGTCAAAATGCCTATTTGCTTCAAAATAATTTCCAATATCGCTAATTTTTAAAATGGTAGCACACCTTCTTATTATATTTCTAGTTTAAAAAAACATTGCCCTGCAGATAATTATACCACCATTTGAAAGTTGAAGCAAATAAGGAATAATACCTAATATGATTAAGGGGCTCTTATTTCTTTAAAAAATCACTAACTTTTGGTTTTAAGAATAGGCTTATATCAAAACTAAGACTATCTTCAGCTTCCTTACCCTTATCATCATATTTATTAACAACATCCATTATCTCTTTATACATACTTTCAAGATCGCCTTTTTCTAAATGGAGTCTATTAACAGTCAGCCGAAAACTATCAACAGAACCGGGATAGCCTTTATCCTTTAGTGCGGTATCAAGATTATCATAGCCTGCATCTTTAATATTTTTAAATAGGTCATAATAATCTCCCTGGACCGAAGATAGGATTCCAAAAATCCAGTGATGCTGAATATTTTCCGGTAGTCTGCTAATGAACTTATCTGAGAGATTATAATAATCCGCCTTTTTATAATAGAATTTTTCCCCTGCTTCTTCTTTACAGTTAACCATATC
>JBNJEB010000170.1:0-2892 GCA_051745425.1 Bacillota bacterium | reverse complement strand
GGCCTGCCACCTGAACAGGTTATATTTCTTGCAGCCTCGGCAACTGCTATCTCTCCACCCCTTTCAGGATCTAAGTAACAATACCTGGAATTACAATCTGTTGTCAGAGCCAGACCTTTATCTTTGCCTTTAATTCTTAAAACAGCAGCATCAGAGCCAGGCAGGACAACTGTATTTGTCTGAACCATATGATCATACTGCTGATAGATAGAGCTTTTGCTGGCAATATTTTCTGAAGTAATTATTTTTTCTAAAATTCTATTATAGTCTATCTTATCCAGGCCAATTTGATTATGCTCATCTTTACCATATAAACTCTCAGGCTCAAAACTCTTTAACTCTCTATAATAATCAGGCTCACTGCTCTCCCTCTTATATTCAGGGGCATCATCTGCCAGAATTCTTGCCGGGACTTCTGCAACTGTCTCGCCTTTATTTAAGACTCTTATCTTACCATCCTCTGTAACCCTACCAATAACTGCGGCATTTAAATCCCATTTTGAAAAAATCTCCTGAACAAGGTCTTCTTTACCTGCTTCCGGGACGACCAGCATTCTTTCCTGGGATTCTGAAAGCAAGACCTCATAAGGCGTCATTCCCTCTTCCCGTTTAGGAACTAAATCAATATCCAGCTCAATCCCTGTCTCGCCCCTGCTGGCCATTTCTGAAGCTGAACTGATTAAACCTGCTGCCCCCATATCCTGGATGCCAACAAGACAGCCGGTCTTAATTAATTCTAAACTGGCTTCCAGTAATAATTTTTCCATAAAAGGATCTCCAACCTGAACTGCCGGCCTATCTTCCTCAGAGTCATCTGTCAGTTCATCAGAGGCAAAACTGGCTCCCTGAATACCATCTCTACCAGTTGCAGCTCCAACAACCATCACAGGATTTCCAACTCCACTGGCAGTAGCTGTCGATATATCTTCATGATCCATAATCCCAACACACATAGCATTAACCAGGGGATTACCCTGATAACTATCTGAAAAATAAGTTTCACCGCCAACTGTAGGGACTCCAATACTATTGCCATAACCGGCGATTCCAGCAACGACCTCTTCAAATAAATATTTGACATGTTCATCATCTAAATACCCAAACCTTAATGAATCTAACAGGGCAATCGGTCTGGCTCCCATTGTAAAGATATCTCTAATAATTCCTCCAACTCCAGTAGCTGCCCCCTGATAGGGTTCTATAGCCGATGGATGGTTATGGCTCTCAATTTTAAAAGATAATGCCTGCTTATCGCCAATATCTATTATTCCAGCATTCTCTCCTGGGCCCTGTAAGACAACCTCCCCTTTAGTTGGAAAGGTTCTTAATACAGCTTTAGAATTTTTATAACTGCAATGTTCTGACCACATAACTCCAAACATGCCTAATTCAGTGTAATTAGGCTCCCTTCCCAGTAAATCAACAATCAAATTATATTCTGACTCTGTTAGCCCCTCATGTTCCCAGGGTTTATTAATTTTCCCCATTAAATAACACCTTCTTTTAAGTAACCTATTAAAGATTCAAATATTTTTCTGCCATCATTACTGCCCAGTATCTCTTCAGAGGCCCTCTCTGGATGGGGCATCAAACCAAATACATTTCCTGCTTTATTACAGATACCGGCAATATTTTCTATCGAACCATTCGGGTTTTCAGACTGGTTTAAGTATTTTAAAACAATTTGATTATTAGCTCTTAAACTCTTAAGGTCTGCATCGTCAATATAAAAATTCCCTTCCTGGTGGGCAACTGGAATATTTAAAACCTGACCTACTTCTAGCTGCCTGGTAAATGGAGTTCTATCGTTTTCAACCTGAAGTTTTACATGCTTACAGACAAACTTTAAATTATCATTTACCTTCATGGCTCCTGGAAGGAGACCTGCCTCCATTAAAATTTGAAAGCCATTACATATCCCTAAAACAAGTCCACCTTGATTAGCAAATTCTATAACCGAATCCATAACCGGTGAAAATCTTGCAATTGCCCCGGAACGGAGATAGTCTCCATAGGAAAAACCACCAGGTAACAAGATCCCCTCATAATTATATTCAAGTTCTTCTTTATGCCAGATCATATCAGTTTTAATCCCAAATAAATCTTCAACTACATATCTGAGATCCTGGTCACAGTTAGAGCCTGGAAAAGTAACAATCCCAAATCGCATTTAAGCCATCTCCTCTATACTGAATCTATAGTCTTCAATTACTGGATTGGCCAGAAGTCGCTGACACATCTCATTTACCTGTGCTTTAACCTGATTTTTATCTTTTAAGTCAGAGATTTTAAGTTCCATATATTTCCCTACATTCAAATCATCAACATTATTGTAACCTAAAGCTTTCAATCCTGCCTGGACCGCCTGGCCCTGGGGATCTAAAATACTTTCTTTTAACTGAATATTTATCTTTACTAACCATTCCATTATAATTCCCCTCTTCCTGTAATTCTTGTAAACATTTCTTGATAAGCTGCTTCAACATCTCCTAAACCTCTCCTGAATCTATCTTTATCCAGCTTTTCTTTTGTGTCACTATCCCAGAACCTACAGGTATCTGGAGATATCTCATCAGCAAGAATTATCTCACCATCTCCTGTAAATCCAAACTCTAATTTAAAATCAACTAGATCTATTTTTCTTGCTTTCAGAAATTCTTTTAAAACCAGGTTAATTTTAAGGGCCATTTTATTGATTTTCTCTAGGTCATTTTCAGTTGCCAGCTCCAGTAATTTTATATGGGAATTATTGATTAAGGGGTCACCTAAATCATCATTTTTATAATAATATTCCAGTACCGGTTCATCCAGCACTAGCCCCTCATCAAGACCAATGCGCTTACTTAAACTGCCAGCAACAATATTTCTGATTACAACTTCAACAGGTATAAT
>JBNJEB010000169.1:0-2933 GCA_051745425.1 Bacillota bacterium | reverse complement strand
TTATATTTTCCAGGCAGATTCATCAGTATAAATAAAAGAATCCAGGCTATTATTGCAATGGCAGTATCTATATTACTGTAACCCAGTTGGCTTAATTGCTCTGAATTTACATCTTTTACTATCGAGAAGGAAAGCAGGAAATATCCGATGCTAAAAAGATAGGTATAGTATAAAAACTTAAGTTTTCTATAGGCATAAAAAAGTATCAGAAAGGGAACTGCTATAAAAATTAGTTCAGATAGAATTGATAAATTCATCCTGGTAAGATAAAGGTGGGCATTATTAAAACCTATTAGCAAAATTACCAGAATAAGATAGAGAATAACCGAGAAAACCTGCCCCAGCTTTTTAATATTTTTAATACTATTTATTTTAAAACTAAATCCACTGTCTGTGTCTGAGCCTTTATTCATTGTATCGCTGCCTCCTGATTGGATTATTTTATGGCTTAAAAGCTATTAAATTATTAGATTATTTTATGGCTTATAAATTATTTAATGATTGCATTATTTTAAAGGTTAACCAGTATCAGGGCAATAACTGTCATTACAACTGAGAGTACCTCTTTTCTTTCCATTCTTTCTCCAAAGATAAAGAAGCTTGCTACAACTATCAGTACAATGCTTCCTGCGCTGAAGATTGGAAAAACCACTGCTGTTTTTAAATGGTTTAGGGCATTTATCAAAAAGAATGATGAAAAGAGATTGGGAATACCAACTAAGAATCCTATTCCTAATTCTTTATATGCAGGCAATGAATCAGTCTTTATTAGGGTATATATTAGACTGATTAAAAATGCTGAAAAGAAAACCCAGAATAAAAATAACATCTTATAATCTGTAATGGCATACTGCTGAAAAATCTTATTGGTAAATTCGGCAAAGCCTCCATAAATAAAAAGAAGAATTAAATTTAATCTTAAGGCCTTTTTCCAGTTGCGATTAAAGGGAAAGTTGACCAGAACTATTGATAATATTGCCAGGATGATCCCGGACCATTGCAGTGAAGTCGGGTATTCCTGCCAGATGATAATGGCAAATAGCATAGGAATTAAGATCCCTAGTTTGCCAAAAGTTCCAGCAAGCCCTGCCCCATTTTCCCTGACGCTCTTTTGATAATAAATAAAGGAGACAAAGAAAAAGATGCCAGCTATGACACCAACAATTGTAGCCCACAGCTGGCTTGCCTGGATATTAAAGATACCGTTGCCTCCTAAGACGACTTCTCTAAAACTTTCACTGAAATTAGCGCCTGCAAAATCAAAAAAATTTATGCTTTGATTTATAATAAAAATGAACGATATCAAAAAGGCCATAAGGTAATTGGCTGTTGTTACAACATATCTATTTAAATTATTGCCTTCGCTAAATTTAAAGATTAATGCAATGGAAGAACTGCAGATAATTGCCATGATTAAATATATCAAGTTACCAATCCGCTCCTTTTAATAATTTAATTTTTTATCGTCTTTTATATAGTCTATTTCTAATCACCTTTTATATAGTCTGGTTTTAATCATTTAATTAATAATTAACTTTTAAATCAGTAATTTATCTTCTTATTTTACCAGCGGGGGTGAATGCTATCTCTTAGATATTTATCATAAATTCTATCGACTTCAGCCATAACTTTATCAGAAAGCTCATCGACCTCTGAAGCCTCAGCATTATCTTCAACCTGCCATGACTTCTTGCCACCAGGAATAACACAGCTAACTGCATCATTCATCAAAATCCACTTAAGGGCAAATTGAGCCATTGTTATTCCCTCAGGTTTTATTTCCTTTAATTCTTCGACTGCCTTTAATCCATTTTCAAAATCAACCCCGGAAAAAGTCTCGCCTCTATCAAATGCCTGGCCATCCCTATTAAAGTTGCGATGGTCATCTTCAGCGAAATCCGAGTCTTTTGTAAACTTTCCAGTTAAAAGACCACTTGCCAGAGGTACCCGGCAGATGATACCTACATTATTTTTCTTAGCCCTGGCAAAGAGTTGATCAGCCGGTTTATGTCTGAACATATTATAAATTATCTGGATAGTGGCCAGATTATCATAATCCAGAGCTTTTAGCCCCTGATCAACTTTTTCTACACTGACCCCAAAATTTGCAATCATGCCATCATCAACCATCTCATTTAATACCTTAAAGACCTTTTCATCATTAAAGACTTCATCTGGCGGACAATGGAGCTGTAATAAATCAAGCCTGTCAACACCTAAATTTTCAATGCTTCTTTTGGCAAACTTTCTCAGATTCTTTCTATTATAACCAGCGGCCTCATGGGGGTCAAGTCGCCTGCCGGCCTTGGTGGCTATATAAATATCCAGATCTGTTTCATTTTTAACCTCTCCGATTAACTTCTCACTATGACCGTCTCCATAAACATCTGCTGTATCAAAGAAGTTTATTCCATTTTCCAGTGCTGTTCTCAGGGCATCTTTGCTCTCCTCGTCATTGACCTGACCCCAGGAACCGCCAATAGCCCAGCCTCCATAGGAAACCTCAGAAACCTTAAAACCTGTCTTACCGAGCATTCTATATTTCATCTGTTGTCCCTCCTTAAATTTATTTATTGATCTTAGTTAGCATTTGATTTTCTTAATAATTTTAGATTTCTAACTCTGAATACATTTCAGGTAAATCCCAGCTGGTTATAATATCCAGTAGCTTTTCAGATTTCTTGCCACTTTCAGTTATAAATAAAGCCTCTAAATGCTTGCCCTGTTTTTGGGACTCTTCAAACATATCAATTACATCCACTATTAATGTTTCTTTTGAAATAAATTCATAGACACTGCTTTCCTGTTCGTAATCCAGGACATCCTTTACTAGAGCCTGCTCAAAGATCATCTTTGCGCCATCTTCATCTGCCAGACTTCCTATCCAGCGAGATATTGCATTGTTGGTTATCAGGTCTAAAAACTCATTATCA
>JBNJEB010000168.1:0-2971 GCA_051745425.1 Bacillota bacterium | reverse complement strand
TTTTGAGAGTGCAGGAGATAATCTTTTAACTCTGATTAATGATATTCTAGATCTTTCTAAAATAGAGGCCGGTAAGATTGAGTTAGAAGAAAAAGAATTTAATTTGGTAAATACAGTAGAGAGTATAGCAGAAATGATGGCTATTAAAGCTTATAATAAGGAACTTGAACTGCCATGTCGCATCAGCCCTATTATTCCTGAGTATTTAATCGGTGATCAGGGTAGATTGAAACAAATATTGATTAATATAATCGGAAATGCTATTAAATTTACTAAAGAGGGAGAAGTATCAATTCAAGTTGATCTGTTTAATAAATTGGAAAAGCAAAATAAGGTAAAAATAATGTTTGAGGTTACAGATACTGGAATAGGCATTCCAAAAGAGAGGCAAGAAGAGATTTTTGCCAGCTTCACTCAGGCAGACTCTTCAAATACTCGTGAATACGGAGGTACTGGTTTAGGGCTTGCTATTTCTAAAGAACTTGTGGAATTAATGGAAGGTGAAATTTGGCTTGAGAGTAATTTAGGTGATGGTAGTTCATTTTACTTTACAGTTTCTCTTTCAGTTAGTGAGCAAAAAGCATTAGGACAAGAAGAGACAGATTATCAACTTGATTATCAAGAGTTAGATGTACTGATTGTTGATGATAATTCAACAAATTTATTAATTTTAGAAGAATATCTGGCTTTTAAAGGAGCAAGTGTAGATTTGGCTGAAGGGGCTGAAGAAGCAATAGCTTTATTAGAAAATGATATGAATTATCAACTTATACTTCTTGATTTTTTAATGCCGCAGATGAATGGGATTAAACTAGCAAAATATATTAGAACAGAGCTTAATTTGACAGAAGTAAAAATTATAATTCTTTTCTCTGATTTTCAAAGTAGACCAGAAGAGAAAGATGGTTTTGCCTATATTGATGATTATTTGATGAAACCACTAAGAAAAAAAGATTTATTTTCCTGTATTGCTCGGGTGATGAATGATAGCTTAACTAAAGAACAGAATGCTTTAGTGCCAGAGCAAACTACTACTGAGAATTTTGTAGATGTAGAGCAAAGTAGTGGTAAAAAGACAAAGATTCTTTTAGTAGAAGATGTCGAGGATAATAGAATGTTGATTAATGCTTACCTAAAAAAGCTTAATTATGATTTGGAGATAGCAGTAAATGGTGTTCAGGCTTTAGAAAAGTTTAAAGATAATAACTATCAACTAGTTTTGATGGATATTCAGATGCCAATTATGGATGGTTATGAGGCTACTAAGAAAATACGTAAGTTGGAGAAAGAACAGAATTTAAGCTCAACTCCAATTATTGCACTTACAGCCTATGCCTTGGATAAAGATATAGAAAAAATTTTAGCTAATGGTTTTAACCAACATTTAGCTAAGCCTATAAAAAAGGATAATTTATTAAATACGATTCAAAACTATAGTTAGAAAAACTAAATTAGAGTCACTTTACTAAGCAGCTAAAATATCTAAAACACAAAAACCCCCAAGAAACCTGCACTACCAGGGTAAACTTGGGGGTAAATTATCTTATTAAATTAAAATGGTGCCGAAGGTGGGATTCGAACCCACACAGGCCAAGGCCCACAGCGCCCTCAACGCTGCGCGTCTGCCAGTTCCGCCACTTCGGCATCACAATTATGTATTATACCATAAATATTTACTTTGTCAATAAAATTTTGCAAATTAATTGACCCTTGAATTGAATAAATAAAATTATAAATTTTTAAATAAATAAAGAAATACTTTGATGCAGGAATTGAGCTAATAATCACGAATATTATGATATAGAAGGGAATTAGGGAGGCAATAACATTGGCAGACAATAATTCAGAAAAAGATCAAAAATCAAAAAAGAAACATAAATGGCTTGGGATTTTTTTAATAGCTTTACTTTTATTGTTTATTGGTTTAACAGGATATTATTTAGAAAGAGATTTAGAACCAGTACCGGATAATCAGATTACAGAAAATGGAGCTGCAGATAACTCAAATGAGAATTCTGCTGCTGATAATAATTTACAGGAGTCAAATTCCAGTTCAGAAGATGATACTGCTCAAAATGGAAATGAAATAACTGCTGAGACAGAAAATGAGGAGTTTGGAGAAGAAAATGCTGCAGAAAATGGTCAGGGCTCGACTGCTGACGGAGGAGAAAACACCGCTGAAGAACAAAATGATTTTAATCCGGAATTAGAAGAAGCCCCAACTTTATTGGATCGAATATTATCGATTTTAGGACTTTCAGAAAATGATTTTGCTCAGGATTTAAACATATTATTCGTTGGTCTTGATGATGAAGAGAGTGTTGCAGTTGGTTCTATTGAAGCAGACTCGATTATGCTTGCTCGCTTAAGACCAGAAGCTGATAAACTAGAGCTTGAACATATAGATGAAGATAGAGAATACCAGGGTCAGGAACTAAGAAAATACTATAATGGAGACATTCAGCCGGCTGTTGAGGAGATTACTGAAACTGAGACTGATTATTATGTATATGTCAATTATCAGGGTTTTGAAAAAGTTATTGATGAATTAGGTGGAGTTAAAATTAAGCTTGAAGAAGCTGTTAGAGTTCCTGATCTGGGTTTGAATCTCAAGGCGGGAGATAATCTATTATCAGGAAAAGAAGCACTTAATTTTGTTCGCTGGCGTGATTCTGATTCTATGACCCGTTTTCAAAGGCAGAAGATCCTGATAAATTCGGTAATGGCAAAATTGAAATCTAATAATATATTATTTAATGTCAAAGATTTATATAGTACTATGGTAGAAAGTTATAATTCTGTTGAAACAGATATCAATCCTGTTTTAGCAGCTGAGATATTCAGTTATCTGAGAGATAATGATAATTTAGAGTTAGAGTTTATTGATTAAATTAGAAAAATTAAGCTTTTAAGAAAAATATATCTGCAGTCGATTTTTTAAGTATTTAGTAGTATATTTAACTTAAAATAA
>JBNJEB010000167.1:0-3026 GCA_051745425.1 Bacillota bacterium | reverse complement strand
ATAGTACCCCGGGCCTCAGAATGCCAGTGAGGTGCTCCCAGGCCTGTAAAAGCCGGGACAACATATACACCATCAGTATCATCTACTTTTCTAGCGAAAAACTCAGAATCAGCTGCATCCTCAATTAAGCTCAGTTCATCTCTTAGCCACTGAATTGCTGAGCCAGCATTAAAAATGCTGCCTTCCAATGCATAAGTAACCTCCCCATTAATCTCCCAGGCGATCGTTGTTAAAAGACCATTCTCTGAGATATAGGGTTTGCTACCTGTATTCATTAAGAGAAAGGCACCTGTTCCTAAAGTAATTTTTGTCATCCCAATCTCAAAACAATTTTGAGCAAAGGTTGCAGCCTGCTGATCTCCTGCAATCCCGGCGATTGGAACTTCTTCGCCAAAAAAATGATAGTCAACTGTTTCAGTATATATTTCACTGCTGGAACAGACTTCAGGTAAAATATTTGCTGGAACATCCAGGATATCTAAAAGCTCATCATCCCATTCACCTGCATGGATATTATACATTAATGTTCTACTGGCATTGGTTGCATCAGTAACATGCCGCTTGCCACCACTAAGTTTCCAGATTAACCAGCTATCGATCGTGCCAAATAAAATATCTCCCTTTTCAGCTCGTTCTCTGGCACCATCAACATTATCAAGGAGCCATTTAACCTTGGTCCCTGAAAAATAGGGATCCAAGACCAGACCGGTCTTCTTATTAAATAAATCTTCATAACCTGCATCTTTTAAATCCTGGCAGATATTATTAGTTCTTCTACACTGCCAGACAATAGCATTATAAATAGGTTCAGAAGTTTCTTTATCCCAGAGAACAGTAGTCTCTCTCTGATTTGTTATTCCAATGCCAGCAATCTGGGCTGGATTAATCCTGGCATTTTTGATTGCTCCAGCCATAACACCTAGAGTTGAGATCCAGATATCAGAAGGGTCATGTTCAACCCAGCCTGATTTTGGATAAATCTGTTCAAATTCCTGCTGGGACTTACCAACTATAATACCATCTTTATTATAGATCATAGCCCTGGTGCTGGTTGTGCCCTGATCAATAGCCATTATAAATTTATCCATAAAAACCACCTATACCCTTCTTAAGGCAACAATCAACTCAATTTCATCAGCTGCATCTTCAATAATATCTGAGATATCTGTTAAGCGAGTTAAAAAGTCTCTATATAAAACTTTTAAGGCAAAGGATAAATCATCTCTTTCAGAAAGCATATTTATTAATTGATTTTCAATATGATCGATTTCCGACTCTAAATCGGCTATTTTAGGTACATAAGTAAAAGCCTGGTGAATATCTTTAAAGACAAATTTTATTGCTTCAATTAAGAGGTAATACTGCTCAATTGTTAAGTCTATGATATTTTTAATCTTTGCTTTACCCTCATCTGTTACATTCATAGATTTAAGAATAATAAAATCCAGGGTACCTTCAGCGTAATCAGCAGCCTTATCGGTAAACTTTAATAAATTCATAAAATCACGTCTGGTATTGGGGACTAAAAATCTTTTTTCAATTAATAGCTGAACTATTTCTCTTCTTAAATCATCAGCTTCTGATTCCAGATTATGAACTTTTTGGGCATATTCTTTAAAGTCATCACTTGTACCTTCATCCAGGTAAATATTTATAGCTTTATCAAATTCTTTGAGTGAATCTAAAACTTTTAAGGCATGCTTATTATACAGTTCAGCCAGCTCACCGGTCTTTTTGACAATTCCATTCATTAACTTCACTCCCTCTTAATTTTAAATTAAAGTAGCGTAAACACAGTCTTTAATAACTTTAAGCTTAAACTTATTGGTAAGTTCATCGATTTTTTCACTTCTTGTACCAGGCTGCAGCCAGATATATTCAATATTTTTATCGGCAATATCAGGAATGACCTTCTGGCCGATTTCAGGCTTTACCACCATGTCAACAACATCAATCTTTTCATCTATATCATTGATACTTTCATAACATTTAAGACCATCAATTTCTTCAAGTCTAGGATTAACTGGGAAAACATTATAATCATTATCATTAAGAACTTTAACTATCTTATAACCATATTTTTCTTTTTTGTCACTTGCCCCAATCACAGCCCAGTTTTTAAGCTTTAGACTCTCTTCTTTATAACCCATAATTTATTCCCCCTAAAATTAATATATAGAAAAATAACTCTGGCCATTAATTATTGGCACAGAGTTAGTATAATAGCCTATTCTTCTTCAACTAAGTCCATTGGCTGCCCACAGCAAATTAATTCGCCTCCGCCAACATCCAATACCTTAACTTCATTCCCGCAGACATCACAATGAAATACCTGGCCTTTTTTTGATACATTCATGATTTTGCCCCCCTTTGATTAATAATCTTAAGCTAATTATATTAAAATAATTAATTACTGTCAATTAAAGTTTTTGCAAATTACTATCAAGATCTTCAATTAAAACATTAACATCTTCAAGTCCAACTGATATTCGAAGTAAATATTTGCTTATTCCTAATTTATTTAATGTTTTTTCATCATAATCTCTATGAGTCATAAAAAACGGGTACTCAATTAAGGATTCAATATCACCTAGACTAACTGCCAGTTTAAAATAACTTAAATTATTGACAAAACTTCTAATTTTATTCACATCTTCATTTAATTCAAAACTCAGCATGGCTCCTGGTCCAACCATCTGTTTTTCAACAATCCCTGCTGCTTCAGCTGATTTTAACCCAGGATAATTAACAGATTTAACCTGATCCTGGGCTTGCAGAAATTCAACAATCTTACTGGCATTTTCCTGGGCAGCTTCCATTCTAAATTTTAAAGTTTTTATACCTCTTAATATCAACCAGGCATTAAATGGACTCATTACACTTCCTAGTTCAGTTAAATAATTAAATTTTAAATTCATTAGATAATCTTTAGAATTTGCAACGACAATTCCCCCGACTAAATCACCATGGCCTCCTAAATATTTAGTCGCACTATGGACAACTATACTGGCACCATGGTCCAGGGG
>JBNJEB010000166.1:0-3045 GCA_051745425.1 Bacillota bacterium | reverse complement strand
GCAGGGTCGCAAAGCCTGAAGCCCAGAGATTATTCTGGGTGGTTCAGCTGCCGAAGGGAGTGTAATTAAACTATTACTACTCTTCGGAGTAGTTTTTTTTATTGCTTATAGAATTTTCCAGGATAGTTTCCAAAGGATCTTAGTAAAAAGGAGGTATTCAAAAACAAATATCATACATAACTAAACGCAATTTCTAATTGTTTCTTAAATAGTCATTGGCGAAATCTAACTTCCAGGAAATCTATGTCCCACTTATTAAAATTACAGAATTACAATCTTAATGTTAAAAAATAATGGTTTAATTTCATACGTGGAGGTATGGTATTTAGTGTTCATAAATAAAAAATTAATAATGGTTTTTGTTTTATTATTGACAGTCACTTTTGGTTTTACAGCTTGTTCTAATACAAGTTCAGTTACAGACGATATAGATAATAATGATACAGTCAGTGAATTTAATGTTATTGTGCAAGAACCTGGTGCAAATTTAAATGAAAGCTTAAATTATTTTAAACTTGCTGATACTGAAGTAAGTCTCGCCGGGAAAACAGCAACTACTGATGAAAATGGAGTTGCTACATTTAATAACATAAAAAAAGGAGAACAAATACTTAAAACAAATAAAGAGGGTTATGAGAATTTTTCTCAAAAAATTGATGTCGCTGAAAACGCATTGCCTTATAAGATAGATATCACTCAATCAGATAGCGCTTTATTAGAGCCTGATATACGAGAATTTAATTTAAACAATCCAGAAAATATTAATACTACTATTGAATGGAATGATGCTAGCTCAGTCGAAGGTGTCTATAGAATTTTAGAGGATGATGAATTCGAAGTAACAAATTTAGTTGATAACAATCTTGTCGAATTCAATGAAACTAATAGCACCTTAACAATTAATAAAGATTATATTCTTAATTATCAAGATAAAGATAAGTTAGAAATTTTTATTAAATTTGATCAGGGAACCGATGCTTTACTTGTTGTTGATATAGTCGAAAAAGAAGTTAAAGAAAATGCTGAAATAAATCCTTCTGAATTTGATTTTAATCTCAATGAACCACAGAATATTGAAACAATAATTACCTGGAACCAGGCTTCTGAAGTCACTTCAATCGAATCTAAAGTCCAGGAAAACTCTTATGATATTCAGGAAAATGATTATTTCGAGTTAAATGAAGAAACTTCAACACTAACTATTTCAACTGAAGATATTCTTAACAACAATCCTAATGCTGGCGATGTACTGGAATATGTAATCTCATTTGATACTGGGGATCCTGCCAGTTTATTAGTAAATATAACTGAAAATGAAGAGGAGCCAGAAGAACCTCAGGATCCTGAAGAGCCAGAAGACCCTGTAGATGGCAATATAACTGTCAACGGTAATTTTGAGTTCGAGCACAACTTCCCTGGTTCAGTTGTTGAATCCAGCTCAATGGGCTCTGAAGATGCAGAAATCTGGGAAGCTAACCAAAATACTCTAAGCTCCTTATCTGAAAAGCAAGAGAATGAATTAATAATCAAGTTTAGATCTAACTTATCAGAAAAAGAAGCTCAAGAAGAAGCTAAATCTCAGGGATATAAACCACTTGATTATATGCCTGAATTAAATGCTATGCTCGTTGAGATACCAGATGGTAGTGTTGCTTCTCAAGAGGTCACGCAGTTAAGTAATAATCCTGAAATTCTATCGGCAGCTAAAAACAATCAATTAGAAATCTATGATTATACAACCCCAAAAGATACCCATTATGATAAACAATGGGGAAGCCCGGTTATGAGACTGCCTCAGACCTGGAGAGATAATACTGGTAGTAATAGAGCAAGAATTGCTGTGCTTGACACAGGTATCGATAATCGTCATGCTGATCTTAAACCGAATCTTAATGTCGGTGATGGCTATAACTTCGCAGATGGCAACACTAATACAATGGACAATCATGGCCATGGTACCCATGTTGCTGGTATAATAGGAGCTATTGGAGATAATCAATATGGTGTCGCCGGTGTTATGTGGAACGCAGAAATAGTACCTGTTAAAGTTCTTAGTGATAGTGGTGCGGGTTCAGAATGGTCTGTTGCCCAGGGAATATTATATGCAGCCGGTTTATTAGACAATAATAAAATCCAATCTGTAGATGTAATAAATTTATCTCTTGGTATGGACGGGAATTATGCAGAGCCAACACTAATTAAGGATGCAGCTCAAAAAGCTGCTAATGCTGGTGTAATTATGGTCGCTGCTGCTGGAAATACAGGTACTAATACAGTTGGATATCCTGCTAAATTCGAAGAAACGATTGCGGTTGGAGCATTGACTGAGAATAGCAATGGTGCACCTACAATAGCCAGTTATTCTAGCTATGGCCCAGAGGTAGAAGTAGTCGCTCCAGGATCTAGCATAATCAGTACAATTGGAGACGCATCTGTATCTTATAAGTCTGGTACTTCAATGGCGGCTCCTCAAGTAGCCGGTTTATCTGGTCTCTTAATTGCAAATGGAACACCAAATTCACAAGTAAGAGCTATGTTAATTGAAACTGCAATAGATTTAGGAAGTGAAGGATTTGACGAGAAATATGGACATGGTATGGTAAATGCTTACTGGGCAACCAATCAGGCAACTGAATTAAATATAATGGTTGGAACTAGAGATGGCGATAACTTCAATGCTGTTGCCAGTACTACTGCTTCAGTTTCAGATGATAGCTTTACCCTTAATAATGTTCCTGCCGGTGATTATGAAGTCATCACCTGGTTAGATGTCAGGGATAACAACCAGATTGAAAATGGCGATTACCTTGACTCTACTGGAACCGTAACATTACAAAATAATAGTTACAACTTCGACTTCAATCTAAAAGAGAATTACTAGAACTAAGTATTACCCCCTATTATACTCTGTTCTGTAAAGTACCTATAGAATTAGGCCAGCCTTTAAAGGCTGGCCTATTCTTATTTATTCTAGTTAATTTAATTGACAGTCCCATATATAACAGGGAATTCTATCTCTCTAACATTTAAATTATCCTGGGTTAT
>JBNJEB010000165.1:0-3062 GCA_051745425.1 Bacillota bacterium | reverse complement strand
AAAAATTAATCAGATTCTAACTCAAAGAGGAAGCCTTCTTCTTCGCTCCGGCCAGTGGAAAGTCCTCTGCCTCCAAAGAGATCAAGATGATAGGATACTACAAATTCTCGGTCGATATGATCATAGCTGAATCTTATTTCCCGGCAATGCAATTTTTTTCTGAGGGCAAGGCTGGCTTCTCTTAACCTGTCTTCCTGGGGCCTATCAAAATCATAGCGAATTCTATTTGAAATCGCCCAGCCATAATCTCCTGGTACATCATAATCGAGTTGATTTCTAATCCTTTGAAATTGATATTCATTTAAATCATAATCTAGAGTTGTTGTGGCAGTCAGCTGATCTCCACGATAGCGACTGCTTAAGCTAAGATTATCTGAAAATTCTCTCTCATTTAAATCATATTCTGTATCAGCTCTTATCCGCCAGTCATCATTTGGTCTATAAGTTAAGGCTGCTGTTAAAGGCAAGTAGATAAATTCAATCAAATCATAACCGCCCTCAAGTGTAAACTCTATTCTATCTTTACGGTAACTTAACTCACTTTCAAGAACTTCTTCTGTTTCTATTTCATCAAAATTAAATGGAGTTTGCCCGAAAGAAGTAATATATTTATGGCTATTTGTAAATGTCCAGTTTTCCAGAATTCTAGTTTCAAAATTTACTTCACTATCATAACTTAAAGCCCTTGGATAACCCTCGCTAACCTCACTTACTCTATAAATCAAACCAGTTAGCTCCTGGCTGCTTTTTAATGAAAATCGATCTAAAAACTGCCAGCTATTATTAAAATCAATTCCTGCCGCCCCTCGATAACCTTCTATCTCTGATTGATCTTCAAAATAACGGCCTAGCTGCAGCCTGTAATTAAAGAAACCCGGGGGGCTGTAATTTAAATTAAACTCTGGCCAGCGATAAAAACTGACCCCCTCATCACCAAACCCTGGGGCATTCCTTTCCAGAACAAGATTGTAATCAAATCGGCCTACCTGCCTGCCAGCTGAAAAATAGCTGGACCAGCGCTCCTGAAGATCTTCTTCAGTTTGAAACAATCTTCCATATTCATAGTTAAATTCTGTGCCCCAGCCGTCACCCCAACTATAATCGGCTTCAAATTCTGCCTGTTGTTCTCTGGTTAAGTCATCATCAACTCTGAGGTCAGTTTCCCGGCGATAATCAGCTCCTAAATTTAAACCAAGATCAAAGCCTTTAAATAAGCCTAGCTGAAGGTCACTTGTTTGCTGATCTAAATCTTCCCGATTAAGATAGTCTGTTAATTCCAGATCATAATCAACATAAACATCAAAATCATTATCAAAATTACGATCATAATCAAGGTTAATGTTTGTAGTCTGGCGATCATTTCTATCAGTATCATAATTAATTAAGCGTTCAAAGTCAGAAGCAAAATCTGCCTCATATTCATCTGTCTGATTATTTAAGTAAAAATCTGCACTGGTAATATCCTGGTGATCGAATTTCTGGTAATTCAAAAATGCACTGGCTTCCCAGTCCCGCCAGTTAAAATCATGGTTTAAGGTGGCCTCCCAGTCAAAGAGACTATCCAAATCTAAATTATTATCCTGGGTATAGTAGTATAAATATCCCTGGTGATTATCTGTATGAATATAATGCTGTTTTATACCATAAGCCTTCCCGGTCTTCTGGTAATAATCCAGATATAATTGCCCTGGTCTATCAAGGAGTTTATAATTATAAGTCAGTTTACCAAACCAGCCTCGAAGGCTGCTATAACCATATTCAAATTCAATATTAGATTTATCATCATCTAAATTTATATATAGAACAGGCCAGTAAAAAAGCGGTAACCGCCCATTAAATTCAGAGAAGACAACATTATAGGCGACTAAGTAATCGCCAGGATAGATTTCAATCGTTGAGGCTCTAAATACATAATGGGGATGCTCTAAATCACAGCCAGTTAATCCCCCGGGACTCATTGTTATTTCCTCCGGAGATCTTAAATTTTGATCCTGGCCATCTTCCATCTTTAAAACAATCTCATCCGCCAGAAAATGATAAACTCCATATCTTCCTCTAACATTGGTTGTTAAATTAACTACCCCGGTCTCAGAATCATATGTTAGTTTATCACTGCTAATATTCATTTTATCCTCTGACTGATTATTTTCTGATTGAGCCAGTATAATCGGACTGGAGAAAACCAAGAAAAATCCTAATACACAGCTTATAATTATCCCAAAAACTAAACAGGTTTTAATTTTATTTCTCTTCTCAGACTTTTTAACCAGTAGTTTGATAATAATCAGCCCCATTTCTTTTTAAATATATTCCATTCTTTTTACTATATTACTATTATATCCTTTCAGCTGCCTCCTGGTCAATTATTACTGTAACTGCTGGATGGGTATGAAGTAATGAAGCTGGAAATTTAGTTGATATTTTACCGGAAAATAATTTTTCAATTGCTGCAGCTTTCGAATTCCCGTTTGCAATTAATAAGACCTGGTCTGCATTTAAAATTGTGCCAACTCCCATTGTTAAAGCCTTCTCAGGAACTTCATCCTCAGATTCAAAAAATCTGCTATTTGCTTCAATAGTTTCTTTTGCCAGTTCAACCTGATGTGTTTTTGCTATTAGTTCTTCTGCTGGTTCGTTAAATCCAATATGGCCATTCCTACCAACCCCTAGAATAACCAGGTCTAAACCGCCGGCCTTAAGAATTTTCTCTTCATATTTTCTGCACTCCTCTTGCTTATCTGGTGCGTTGCCATCTATGAAATAAGTATTCCGGGATTTGAAATTAACTTTTTTTATAAAGTTTTCCTGAAGATAATTATAATAACTTCTGGAATGATCTCTGGAAATTCCAACATATTCATCTAAATTAAAAACTTTGGCATATGAAAAATCCAGATCATCTTCTTCATGAATATTTACCAGTTCTTCATAGAGACCTAAAGGTGTGCTCCCGGTTGGTAAACCCATGGCCACCTGGGGATTAATTTCTACTAAACCTGCTACAAACCTTGCTGCTTTTCTGCTTAATTTACCATAATCTTTAACAATTTCTACTCTCATTA
>JBNJEB010000164.1:0-3074 GCA_051745425.1 Bacillota bacterium | reverse complement strand
AGTTTCCAGGCTACTGCACAGCCAGAAACACCTGCTCCAACAATAATTACATCATATTTGTCTTTAGACAATTTAATAACCCCCTAAATATATAATTCTATACTCTTAAAAAGAAAAACCCAATCAGATAGCATATTCTAATATGGTACCTGGATTGGGTTTAATTCTTATTTCTATCCAATAAAACACCTTACTATTTAACTATACTAATCTAATTACCTTAATATTTTACTTTTTTACTTACTCTTCTGACCAGTCTCTTGATCTTTCTACTGCTTTTTTCCAGCCAGCATATAATTTTTCGCGTCTTTCATTAGACATATTTGGAACAAATAAAGCATCTTTCTTCCACTTAGCTACTAATTCATCAAGATTATCCCAGTAACCAACAGCTAATCCAGCAAGATAAGCTGAACCTAAAGCAGTTGTTTCATTAATTTCAGGTCTTTCAACTTCTGTACCTAAAATATCTGCCTGGAACTGCATCAAGAAGTCATTCATAGCTGCTCCACCATCTACACGTAGAGTCTTGAGCTCAATACCGGAATCTGCTTCCATAGCTTCAAGAACGTCTCTAGTCTGATAGGCAAGAGATTCTAATGTAGCACGGATTAAGTGCTCTTTAGATGTACCTCTGGTTAATCCAACAATAGTACCACGAGCATACATATCCCAGTATGGTGCACCAAGTCCGGCAAATGCAGGAACTACATAAACACCATCTGTACTATCAACTTTTTTAGCAAAATACTCGGAATCAGGAGCATTATCAATTAAGTTTAATTCATCTCTTAACCACTGAATAGCAGCTCCAGCGATAAAGATTGAACCTTCTAATGCATAATTAACCTTGCCATTAATACCATAAGCAATTGTTGTTAATAATCCATTTTCAGATTTTACAGGTTCTTCACCAGTATTCATTAACATAAAGCAGCCTGTTCCATATGTGTTCTTAGCCATACCTTTTTCGTAACATACCTGACCAAAGGTAGCAGCCTGCTGGTCTCCGGCAATACCTGCAATTGGAACTTCAGCACCAAAGAAGTGATAGTCAACTGTATTAGCATAAACTTCACTGGACTGTTTAACTTCAGGCAGCATTGACTTTGGAATACCTAAAACTTCTAATAGATGATCATCCCATTCTAGTTCTTTTATGTTATAAATTAAAGTTCTAGAAGCATTAGTATAATCAGTTACATGGGTATTTCCACCAGTTAATTTCCAGATTAACCAACTGTCGATTGTACCGAATCTTAACTTACCCTGCTCTGCTTTTTCTCTTGCTCCTTCAACATTATCTAATAACCATTTGATTTTTGTTCCGGAGAAGTAAGCATCTACAACTAATCCTGTTTTGTCTTTAATTTCTTCTTCTAATCCCTGATCTTTTAAATCATCACAGATTGAAGCAGTTCTTCTATCCTGCCAAACAATAGCATTATGGATAGGCTTACCTGTTTCAGCATCCCAGACTACAGTAGTTTCACGCTGATTTGTAATACCAATTGCCGCAATTTGAGTAGGTTTAATATCTTTAGTACCCATAGCATCTGCAATTACAGCTAAAGTTGTACCCCAGATTTCATCAGGATCATGTTCTACCCAACCTGGCTTTGGAAAATGCTGAGTAAATTCTTTTTGTGCTGAACTTACAATAAGTCCTTCATTATTGAAAACTATTGCCCTTGAACTTGTAGTTCCCTGATCAATTGATAAAATATATTTTTCCATTTTGTCCCCTCCTAATTTGATATAACTCTTTTAATTTATTAATTAAAATGAGAATCCTAAGAATAACATTGCAGCTGTAATTAAAGTAGCAATTGTTGCTGCAGGTGGATCAATATGTGTATCTCCCCAATCATAAAATACACGAGCATAAAATTCACCAACAAAAGCACCTAAAATACCAAATATTCCACCCCAAATTACACTTCCAGTTGCAATTGCTGCTGCTGCTGCTGGAAAAGCAATATGGTGAGTTACAGGACCTTCACCCTTAGTTTCAAGTATAATTAAAGAAGCTGCTGCTACACCAAACATAATAAATACACTACCAGTTTCAATAGCTATAAATCCAGATACTAAACCCACACCTAAGCCTAAAGGTAGAAGTTGTGAAAAATTCATCTGCCATGGTAACCAAGCAATCTCTGCTGGTGGATTCCAGAAAGAATCACTTTTTTCCGAATCATATTTACCAAAAATGCCTGTCTCGCCAAATACTACTCTATGAACTAAAGCAGAAACAACAACTGTGATAGCTATGGTATCACTAGGTGTACCAATAGAAGCTAAAAATTGATTAACTACCAAACCTAAAATACCAAAGATACCACCAACAAGCATAATATCCCAATTTTCAGTAATTCCCATTAATGGCTTTAAAATATTAGCTCCATCTTCTAATTTGTTTTTCTTTGCAGCATAAGCTGTTGCTGCTGCTCCACCGGCAAATGCAATATGTGGACCAAATAATGTTCCAAAAGCTATAGTACCCGTTAGGGCTCCACCACCAGTTGCTAATGCAAGTGCCTCACCTGCTAATACTAAAAATCCTGTAAATATGAATGCGGGAAGTGCTCCTAAAGCTGCTCCAAAAAGACCTCCACCAAATGCTGCTAAGATCATGTTCAATGTAATTCCCATATTTAACCCTCCTAGTTTTAGTTATAAAAAAATAAATATTATAATAAAGATAATTATTCTACTATTTTCGTTCCAAACTCACCTCCTTTAAAATTCATAATTTTATTTATATTTAAAAACTTAAAAAAACCTTATTAATAATTTGATTTTTTTGACATAAATATATCAATATATTATTAATAAGGTTTTCTCGATTTCTCTACCTACGCAATATTTTATTTTTAAGTGTTTCAAACCAAATAAATTATACCATTCTAAATATTAATTGTCAAATAATTTTAAATATAATAAATAATAAACTTATAATCTGACCATATTTCATTTTTTACAATATAATTATAAATTATATTATTCTGAATATTTGATCCAAAAAAATGGCTCCCCGAGCAAGACTCGAACTTGCGACAAGATGATTAACA
>JBNJEB010000163.1:0-3120 GCA_051745425.1 Bacillota bacterium | reverse complement strand
TTAATAAAATGACGAATTTTGCAGGAATTAAGCTATTTTTGTTGAATCATATACTACACAAATATTTTATTACTTTAAATTATTAAACGAGGAGTGAGTAGCGATTATGAAGAAGAAAATTTTAATGGTAATGCTGGTTTTGTCAATTGTTTTTGTATTCTCTATTGGTATAACAGAGGCTCGAGAAGGGGGAGAATTAAATGTTGCCATTGGTTCCAATCCAGAATCTTTAGACCCTGCCAGGGCTTCATCTTCCCCGGCAGCCATGGTTATGATTCATGTCATGGAAAACCTTTTTGACATGTCACCTGAAGGAGAAATCATCCCTAATCTAGCAAAAGATTATCAGATGTCAGAGGATGGTACCGAATTTGAGATTAATCTTAGAGAAGGGGTTGAATTTCATGATGGTACTAAATTTGATGCTGAAGCCGTAAAATTCAATCTTGAGCGAATGTTAGAAGGAACCTCTCCATTTACTTTTCTAATTAACAAGATATCTGAAATAGAAATTGTTGATGAGTACACTGTTGTAATTCATACTGAAGAACCTTTTGCTCCCTTAATTCCTAATTTATCGGCCCACGGCTTTATGGCAATGGCCAGCCCTGAGGCTGTTAAAGAACATGGAGAAGATTTTACTAATAACCCGGTTGGAACTGGTCCCTTTGAATTTGTTAGATGGGAACAGGGAGAAATGATTATATTAGAAAGAAATGAAAACTACTGGGGAGATGATGTCTATTTAGATAGAGTTACCTTCAGTATCGTACCAGAAGATTCAACCAGAGTTATACTTGTAGAAACAGGTGAAGCCGATGTAGCAATGTTTGTACCACCTAGAGAGCGAGATAGACTTGCTGGCGCAGATGGCGTAAACGTTGTTGAGTTATCAAGTTTAAGAACAATTTATGCCGGCTTTAATGTAACTAAAGAACCTTTAGATGATATAAGAGTTCGCCAGGCTATAAATTATGCAATCGATAATCAGGCTATTGTAGAACAGGTTATGCAGGGTGCCGGCCGACCTTCCGATTCACCTGTAGCCCCGGGAACTTTAGGATATGCAGCCCAGGAAGAATATGACTATCAACCTGAAAAAGCTAAAGAACTGCTTGCTGAAGCCGGCTATCCAGATGGATTTGAAATTACCTTCCATCATCCAGTCGGCAGGTATATGATGGATGAAACAATTGCCCAGGCTATTCAATCTCAACTTGCTGAAGTCGGAATTGAAGCCAAATTAGAAACTTTAGAATGGGCTACCTATCTTGAATTTACCGGCGCAAGCAAAGAAGAATCTGAGCATGAAATGTATTTACTTGGATGGGGTAATATGACCGGTGATTCTGATAATGGTATCTATCCATTATTCCATTCTTCTCAGAACGTTCCAAATGGTTCAGATCGTTCCTACTATGAAAACGAAGAAGTTGACAGATTACTGGATGAAGCCCGGATGGCTGCAGATGTTACAGAAAGAGAAAACCTATATGCTGATGCAATTGAAATCATCTGGGAGGAAGCCCCCTGGTTATTCCTGCATTCTGAAATGCAAATAAATGCTGTCAGAGAAGGTGTCGAAGGCCTCCTACACCATCCTAGAGAATATGTTTCAGTTAAAGAAGCTTATATAACAGATTAACAATATAATAAATTAATCAAAGTGAGCCCCTTGTTATGATTCAGGGGCTCACCAATTATTTAGTAATATCAATAAACTTTACATTTATAATGAGGTGGACAAATTGAAAGCACTTACAGGAGTAACAATAATAGATGGAATTCAGGATCTTCCTATTAAAGATGGAATAATTATTATTGATCAGGATACTATTCATTCTTATGGATCAGCAGATGATATTAATATTTCAGACAAAACAGAGATTATTGATTATAGTAATAAGACAGTTCTACCAGGATTAATTGATGCCCATACCCATATTTGTTTTGAGCCAGCTGCTGACACTCTTAACATTCTTGTTGATGAATCAGATGCAAGAACAGCTCTTAAAGCTACTCAATATTGCAAAAAAACTCTAGAGGCAGGCTTTACAACAATTAGAGATGTTGGTGGGAAGAATTATATTGATCTTGAAGTTAGAGATGCTATCAACAATGGCGAAATCCCTGGCCCTACAATTTTAGCCTCCGGTAAAAACTTAACGATGACAGGAGGCCATGGATGGCCGATAGCTGAAGAAGTTGATGGTATTGCAAAGATGAAATGGGGAGCTAGAAAACAGATTAAAAATGGGGCTGATTTAATAAAACTTATGGCTACAGGTGGAGTTTTAACAAAAGGGATGGAACCTGGATCTCCTCAATTAACTATTGCCGAAATGGAGGCAGCCATAGCTGAAGCTAATAAAGCTGGTAGAAAAACTGCAGCTCATGCCCAGGGTAATACAGGCATCAAAAATGCCATAAAAGCAGGCATAGATTCAATAGAACATGGTGTTTTCCTGGATCAGGAAGCAATTGATATGATGCTAGCAAATGATGTTTATTTAGTACCTACACTGACAGCAATTTACTGGCTAGCTGAAAAAGGAACAGAAGCTGGAATTCCTGATTATGCAGTAAGAAAAAGTAAAACTATTTTAAATGATCACATAGAAAGCTTTAAACTGGCTTTGAAATCAGGAGTAAAAATTGCGATGGGTACAGATGCCGGTTCTCCATTTAATTACCATGGTGAAAATAGTTTAGAATTAGTTTTTATGGTTAAATACGGAATGTCAGAATTAGAGGCAATCAAGTCGGCTACCTCAGTCAGTGCTGAACTACTTGGTTTATCAGATAAAATCGGCTCTATCCAGAGCGGTAAAAAGGCTGACTTAGTTATTCTTAATGAAAATCCCCTGGACAATATTGAAAATATCAAATCGATTCACCAGGTTTATAAGAATGGAATACCGGTAATATAAATTTTAAATGAACATACTTAAGCGAACTTAATAGACTAATCTTCAACCTCTTCAACCATCACAAAGTAATCATTTTGATCTATATTCAACTTAAAAAACTGGCCAGGTCCATAATCTCTCTTTTCTTCAACAATCTGCTGATAAATTCTTTCTCTATCTTTAAGCAGTTTATGGGCCTGCTCAATCTCTA
>JBNJEB010000162.1:0-3127 GCA_051745425.1 Bacillota bacterium | reverse complement strand
AGAATCACATTTTCTCTAATAAAGTAATTAGGCAGATATTCCAGGAATACTTCCTTTAAACCTGGATCAAAATGGGTAACTTCTTCCCTGGCAAATATCTCTATTGCCCGAAATGGTGAGCTTTTTGTCTTATAAACTCTATCAGCTGTAATTGCATCAAATGCGTCAACAATAGCTATAATTCTTCCAAAGAGAGGAATCTTTTTGCTATTAAATTTAAAGGGATAGCCATCTCCATTGTAATGTTCATGATGAGAAATTACTGCCCTTTTAACTTCTTTCGCTATCTCATCGACATTTCTTAACATTTCATATCCATAAATAGTATGTTTTTTCATCTCTTCAAATTCATTTGGAGTGAGGGTATCTGGTTTGTTCAAGATTTTATCAGGTATTCTTGCTTTCCCAATATCATGAAGCAGGCCAGCTAATGTTAAAGTAATCCTATTTTTGTCATCAAAACCAAGCCATTCAGCAAACATATTAGCCAGAATACCAACATTTAAGGAATGGGTGTAGGTGTATTCATCAACTGTTCTAACCATATTTAATAAATCTAGAATCTCCATATCATGACTTAGCCTGTTGGCCTCAACAACAAGCCCCTTGATTTCATTATACTCTAATTTTTTATCTTTTTTGACTTTATCAAATAGAGCTTTGACTTTGCCTGTATTTTCTTTATATGATTTATCAATAAGCTTCTTCTTTTCGATATTTTCCCTGTAAGCTTCTTCCTTCTCGATTATAATATTTATAAATTCATATCCTAACTCTTTTATTTTTCGAATATACTCTTCTTTTAAAACTGTTTTTGCAGGGATAAATATCGCATTAAAATTATTTTCTATATCTCTGGCTACCTTCATGCCTGGTTCTAAATTTTCTACATTAATTTTTACTGACCTGGTTTTATTAGGAGTCAACAGTAACACCACTTTCTGCTGCAAAATTTTAGTTTTAATTTACAACTTAAAATATAAACTAATAAATTTTTAGAGAAGCCTCAGGCTATTTATATGCTCAATCTAATCAAAATGCTGCACAGAATCCAAATTATGTAATTACTATTTATATAATACTTATAGAAATAAACCGATTATCCTGCTAATTTTAAGATATAATTTATATAGATAAATTTTAATATTTATTAAACTGTACAGGTCTGGTTTTAACTTCATTACTATCGTTAAGTTTTTGCCCATAATTTTAGTTTTCTGCCCATAAAAAAATACCTCCAGGTAGACAGTCGCTCATAATTAATTAGACTGTCTACTATGGAAGTATCATATCGGCCAGGCAGTTAGCAGATTAAATCATTATTTCAGCTATTTACCGGCTGAGGATTTTATCTCAGTAATTTATTACTTTAAGATATAACCTTCTTCTGATATCTTAAATATAATTAACTAGATTCCTAGATAGGATTTCTGGATATGTTCATTACCTAAAAGGTCATCTGCTGACTCTTCAATAATTATTTTGCCGTTTTCTAAGACATATCCCCGATCAATTACCTTCAAACCCTGGCGTACATTCTGCTCTGCTAAAATTATCGAGACATCCTGTTTCTTTATCTCCTTTAGCTTCTGGAATAGTTCTTTGACTAGAGAGGGCTGCAGGCCAATTGACGGTTCATCCAGGATTAAAAGTTTTGGCCTGGCCATTAAGGCCCTGCCGACTGTGAGCATTCTCTGCTGGCCTCCACTCATTGTTCCAGCCAGCTGGTTGCCTCTCTCCTTTAAGATAGGAAAGATCTCATAAACAAATTCCAGGCTCTCCTGGGTTTTATCCCGGGCTGCCGGGATATAGGCAGAACCCAGCTTTAAGTTTTCTTCAACTGTCATCCCTGGAAAGAGCTCCCTATTCTGGGGAACCAGGGCGATACCCTTCCGGACAATTTCAAAGGTATCCTGGTCAGTTATATTCTCATCTTTAAATTTTATCTCGCCATCTACTTTAGAGACCAGGCCCAGTATCGCCTTGATCAGGGTACTTTTCCCGGCCCCATTCGGCCCAAAAATACCTACCGCCTCATTATCCTTTACTTCTAAGGGGAGATCCCAGATAACCTGGACTTTATCATAAAATACATCTAAATTATTTATCTTCAGCATATTATTCTTCCTCCCCGAGATAGGCAGATATAACTTCTTTTTCCTGGGAAACATCCTCATAGGCACCCTGGGCAATAATCTGACCCCGGTCAAGGACAATTACCCGACTGGTTAGTTCAGCAACAACTTTCATGACATGTTCTACGATACA
The DNA here is from genome assembly GCA_051745425.1 of Bacillota bacterium. GTDB lineage: Bacteria > Bacillota > Halanaerobiia > Halanaerobiales > Halarsenatibacteraceae > Halonatronomonas. Next base: position 859 of record JBNJEB010000162.1, on the reverse strand, counting down.
GATTGTAATACCTCTTTCCTGCAACTTTTTAACCAGCTCAATTATTTCCCAGGTCTCTTCGCTATTTAAGCCGGCCATAATCTCATCTAAAAATATTATCTCCGGGTCAGATGCAAGCGCCCTGCCTAATTCTATCTGTTTTAATTCCAGGACAGTCAATTTATCTACAGGTAAATGGTGGCGGTTAAGGTCTATATACTCGCAAACCTCCAGGGCCTTTTCTCTGGCTTCACCTAGAGACAGCTTCTGACCAAATAAAGCTCCAACCATGATATTTTCTAAAGCTGTAAAGTCTTCCATTGGTCTGACAGTTTGAAAAGTCCTGGCAATACCTATTTGATTGCGACTGTGGGACTCTAATTTAGTAATCGCATCATCTTTAAAGTAAATCTCTCCAGAGGTTTCAGGCAGAGTTCCGGTAATTACATTGATGACTGTAGTTTTCCCGGCTCCATTAGGACCGATTATCCCTAAGATTTCTCCTTTTTCTGCAGAAAATGTCAGGTCATTTACAGCTGTCAGGCCTCCAAACTGTTTTACTAAATTATTTACTTTCAGAACTGGCACCGGCGGTCACCCCACTCTCATTAGACTTAAACCGATTAATTATCGCTTTATAGATGCCCTTGGGTAAAAATAATATAACAACAATAATTATCAGGCCATAAACTAAAAGGTGGCCATAGGGCATAATTAGTTTTAGATATTCAGATATCAATCCCAGAATGATGGCTCCAATAATCGGGCCTTTTGTGGAATAGATTCCTCCAACCAGGGCCATGGCTATCGGCAGTAGCAGAAAATCCAGAGAAAATGTACTCTCAGGAACAACAAAGGCATACTGCTGGGCATAAATTCC
>JBNJEB010000161.1:0-3127 GCA_051745425.1 Bacillota bacterium | reverse complement strand
GCAGTTGTATGACCAATATTAAATTCCTGATAATTTATTTTATTTTCAAAGGCTTCACCGACCTCTTTAAAATCAGAGTCATCATATTTTAAATCTTCATATTCCATCCAGACCCTTTTGCCATTCTTTAAAATAGGCCCACCCTGAATTTCTTTTTCTTTTCGAAAGTTTGCTTTATGTTCAGCTAAATGGAGGGATGTGTTTCGAGAATGGTTAACACCTATCAGTAAGATTTTACCCTTTAAATTATATACTTTACCTAGAGGGGAGTTCTCCCCTAGAGAATTTTTCAGACTATGTTCTTTTGTAATATAATCACTATTTTGCCCCCAGGCTGCAAATGAAACTGCAGGATGTGAACTTCTTTTTACATTCGGGAATTTTCTAAATGTTTCAGGCACAACTCCTATGCCTCTACAGGGGGTTATTTCTGGTTGATAAGCAGGCATTTCCTCCCTTATAGTTTGCCACCAGCTTTCATCAACCGCTGGGTTTTTCCAATAAGAAGGTTCGGTATAATCTTCACTATGAGTTGGCATTACTATATTGCCATTTTTAGTTACTACTTCAATTAATGCCTGGATTAAGGTGATTGGTCCTCCGCAGACCCATCCTAATGAACTTAAGGAAGAATGAATGATGACTGTTTGACCTGATTTTAATCCTCCGCTATTTAAATCTTCAATTAATCTAGTTTTAGTAATAGGAAAATCACTAGTTTTTATTACATAATCTTCACCCATATTATTATCAAATCCCTTTTAATTAGTTATATTTATATTCTAGATATACATAAAATTATCCTTCAAAAATAACTTTTTAATTTAAAAAATTAAATTACCCTTGACATTTAATCTGAGATTAGTATAATATTATTAAGTAGTTAATGTATTTATTAATTAGTTAAACATTAATATAATTCTTTTATTACATTTTCAGGGGGTGTGTTTGATAAATAACAGTAAAATATTATTTGAAAAACAGGCAGATATCTGCAAGGTGTTGGCCAATGCAACAAGAATTGAAATGATTTATATTTTAAAACAGGGTGAGATGAATGTAAATAACCTGGCAGCAAGGGTAGGGGCTAGTAAGGCCAGTATTTCTCAGCATCTATCTTTATTAAAAGATAATGGAGTTGTGACTAGCAGAAAAGATGGCTTAAATGTTTATTATAAGATTAGTAATAACAAATTTATTGAAGCCTGTGATACAATGAGAAATTTAATGTATGAACAACTGGACCAGGTAATTTCAAAATCAAAGAAAATTTTAGAGAGTCAAATATAATATTTAGGAGTGATTAATTTAATGGAGAATGTTTCATTTAATATTAAAACAGAAAGAACCTTTTCAATTATTAGAAAATATGCATGGATAGTTACATTAGCTGTTGGAATTGGAGGTTTGTTTTTTCCATATTTAGGATTATTAGTGCCGCCGATTATTGTTGCCTTAACTACAATGGCATTTTTTAAAGGACGTTACTGGTGTGGTAATTTCTGCCCCCATGGAAGTTTTTTTGATCAGGTAATTATGCCGGTTAGTAGGAATCAATTTATTCCAGATTTCTTAAAAACAAAACCGGTAATTATTTTTGCTTTCACATTTTTCTCATATCGAATAGGCACAAGCCTTTTTAAGGTATTTCAGAATTTAGGAGCCAGGCCTTTGCCAGTGTCTTTAGGTATGATTTTTTCTAGAACATATTTAATGGTTTTAGTTGTAGGTGGTGGATTATCATTATTAGTTGCCCCTAGAACCTGGTGTCAGTTCTGTCCTATGGGTTCACTGGAAAAAATGAGTCATAGCCTGGGTAAAGCTACCGGGGTTGCAGATAAATATGAAGAAAAAATTACTATTGAATCGACTGATCTCTGCCATGAATGTGCTAATTGTGCAAGGGTCTGCCCAATGCAGATTAAGCCTTATAGAGAATTTCAGGAAAATGAATCAAACCAATTAGACAATCAAAACTGTATTCGCTGTCGCACCTGTGTTGAGAATTGTCCTGCAGGTATCTTATCTCTACAGAACGCAGAATCTTCACTGGAATCTGTTGCAGAAAAAGATCTCGACTATTACAGCAAGGAAGTATTAGCAACAAAAATTGAAAAAATAGAGGAACTAAAAGATGGAATTAAAGAATTTTCATTTAGGCTTAAATCTCCAGCTAAAATAGATGCAGAACCTGGACAATTTATACTTGTTAAAGTATCTGAGAAACATGATATGTTTAAAGCCTATTCTATTTCAGGAATTGAAGATGATGGCAGTTTGATTAAAGTATCTGTTATGAAAGTAACTCAGGGTTATGGAACAAGTATTATGTTTGAAGAGTTTGAAGAAGGTATGGAAATAGAGCTTAAAGGACCAATGGGCCATGAATTAATTATTGATAAAGATACAGAAGATATACTCTTGGTAGCAGGAGGTATTGGGATTACTCCATTTGTTCCGATAATAGAGGATCTGGTTGAAAATCCTGGTAATGCTAAAAATGTTAAACTGGTATATGGAGTGAATAAAGAGGAGCAGTTCTTATATAGAGATTTCTTTGAAAATATGTCTGAAGATAGTGATGTCTTTGAGTTTATACCAGTTGTAGCCTTTGATGATGACTGGGAAGGCGAAGAAGGTTTTGTCACAAATGTTATGGATAAGATGGATTTAGATAAATATAAGATCTATATGTGTGGTCCTGGACCAATGGAAGATGCTGCTCAGAGTTTATTACAAGAAAAGGATTTTGAATTAGATAAACTTTATGCTGAAACTACAGGATAAAAATTGTATATAATAATTAATAAAAGTGGGGGGAAATTATGACTAAATATAAATATTTATGTCAGTGCTGTGGTGAGGATTATATTGTCTGGTTGGATTCGCCTTTAGGAGAACATCCAGAAGATCCTAATTGTAGTGAAAGTTGTATTGGTAAATGCAAAGAGATAGAGACAATAGAAGAAAACGAGGATGAGGCTGGTTTAAAGCTAATATAAATAATTAATTTGAGTATAGTTTAGATATAATTGCCCTGGGAGATAATTATTTCTCAGGGCATTAATTATGTTATTTGTTTAAAAGCAAAGAATCAAAGTTTGAATAAGATTAAGTAGAATAAAAT
>JBNJEB010000160.1:0-3148 GCA_051745425.1 Bacillota bacterium | reverse complement strand
GGAAACTCCTGTCTTGTTTTTCTTACATAATCAGGATCTATCTCGCTGGTAAGGATCGCGGCCTTGCTGCCAGTTGAGGCTATCTGGATGCCCCAGGGATCTACAACCATAGAATGGCCCAGATGTCTTTCTCCCCTTACTTTACCTGCTGTATTACAGGATATTAAATAGGCAACGTTTTCAGCAGCCCTGGCCTGATTTAAGACTACCCAGTTTTCAAGCCTGGGAAATGACCAGCAGGCTGTGACCAGAAAGATTTCAGCACCGGCCTTTACTTCCTGGCGGTATAATTCAGGAAAGCGGAGATCATAACAGGTTGACAGGCCAAAATTGGCCAGATCTGTCTTCACAACCACAGGCTGATCACCTGGGGTAATATATTCCCCTTCTCTTGCCCCAAAATAAGTAAAGAGATGAATTTTTCGATATTTTGCTAATAGCTCACCTTTACGGCCTATAAATAATGCTGTATTATATAAATTACCAGCAGCCTTTTCAACTATTGAACCTCCATAGATATAAGTCTCGTATTCCAGAGCCTTTTCGGCTAAAGCATTATAGGTAGCTCCCTTAAGGCTTTCAGCTTCTTGCCTGAACCTTTCATGTTCAAAAAACCCGACATTCCAGAGTTCAGGCAGCAGGATTAAATCAATATCTGGCTGCCCCTGATTATTAAGAGCGGCTTTATCAATCATATTCTCAACACAGGCAATTCTGCTGGCTTTAGTTTCTCCCTCTATCATTTCAAGTTGGATTGATGCTATCCGCATTATCTTACTCCTTTCCAGGTTTATTTCTTCTATTATAACATAAATTATTTAATTGAAAATTGAATAGATTATAGAGCCGGGAACGGAGGTGGTAACTGTTGTTTAACCAGTGGCTCAGGTTATTACCTTAATAAATTCTGGCCTGGTATAATTTATATTGAGCAGAAACAAAGAGTTGCGCTGAAATTAATTTGACAGAGTAAAGTATTGCTGGTATAATGTCAACGAAGTTTGTGAAATTATTTATTAAATATTATAAAAGCACTCAAGTTTAGTAAAGGATGATAATTAATTATGACAAATGATGAATCAAAAATTAAGCTAACAGCCCAGGAATATATAGAGCTTCTCTATTATTTATATCGAGCTAATTTTGATATTAAAGGGGAAAAAGAGATTGCAGGTAAGAACTTTGCTTATTATGCATTCTGTGAAATTGCCAATGAAAAATATATGGGCCATAAATCAGTTAAAATTTATTCTTACAATGATTATGAACATTGCATGGTCGTTGATCAACAAAGCCTAGATTTAGGCTTTTTAAATAAGAAGTTTTTTAATAACTCTATTGATGAACTTATTAAAATTAAGAAGAATCATCACCAGAGTTATTTAACATTCATCTTAGTAATAGAAGGAGGTGTAAATAAGGCAGAGATCTCTAAAATCGAAAATTTTAAGTTAAGTAGGTCATTCTGGTTTGGAATTAGAGGCTGGGTAGATTTAAGACTTATTGTAGTTGATCTTGTTGACAATTCAGTTTATGCAAATAAGGAAGGCAAAGAAGTTATGAAAAATTATTCTCCCTGCTGGTTAAAAGAAAAGGTAGATAAAATTAAAGGAGGAAATTAAATTATGTCATCTACTTGGTTAATTTTAAGTTCTGTTTTGTTCTTTTTGATTGCTTATTTTACATATGCTACAAGGCTTACGAAAAAATGGGGTATGAACGATAATCAGATAACCCCTGCTCATAAGAAGGAAGATGGAATCGATTATGTTCCAGCAAAAAAACCCATCCTTTTAGGGCATCATTTTGCTTCTATTGCTGGAGCAGCACCAATAATTGGCCCGGTTACTGCCTCTGCATTTGGCTGGCTACCGGTTTTTGCCTGGATTATTATTGGAGGTATCTTTATCGGGGGAGTCCATGATATGGGTTCAATCTTTAGTTCTGTCCGTCATGGAGGCCGTTCGATAGCCGAAGTTATTAATAATACAATGGGTAGATCAGGTAAACAATTATTCAGTATCTTTGCCTGGTTGACACTGATATTAGTTATTGCTGCTTTTATGAATGTTACTGCAGGTGCATTTGTCAGTACACCTGAGGCTGCCACTGCCTCTGTATTATTTATCGGGGTAGCTTTAGTCTTTGGGATTGTCCGTCAACGGACAAATTTATCACTTCCAGCTCTAAGTGTAATTGGTGTTGCTTTTCTCCTTGGCTGTATCTGGTTTGGCATCAATAATCCTTTAGTTCTTGAAGCAAATACCTGGAATTTAATCTTTGTTGTATATATTTTTATTGCTTCAGTTACACCGGTCTGGATCTTACTCCAGCCAAGAGATTATTTAAATTCATTTTTGCTTTATGGTATTCTAATCGGTTCATTTATTGGAATCATTATTGGAGGCCCAGCACTTGAGATTGAAGCTTTTACAGGATTCCAGTCTGATCTTGGCTATATGTTCCCAATTTTATTTGTGACTGTAGCCTGTGGTGCTATCTCAGGTTTTCACTCACTGGTATCATCAGGAACAACTTCCAAACAGCTGGATAAAGAATCTGATGCCAAAATGATCGGTTATGGCGGAATGTTAATTGAATGTGTTCTGGCTGTAATTGCCCTAATAGCTGCATCTGTAATAACCAGCGGCCAGTCAGCTGAACTATTAGCTGAAGGCGGTCCTGTTTTACTATTTGCCCATGGTGTTGGTGGATTCTTAAGTAACTTTGGCATCCCAACGGATGTCGGTATTATCTTTGGCTCATTGACTGTAGCCGCCTTTGCCATGACAACATTAGATACAGCTACCAGACTTGCAAGATTTATCTTCCAGGAATATTTCATACCTGAAGAAGAGGAAGTTACTGCTGAAAGCTCTAATATATTTGGCAATATGTATGTTGCAACAGGAATAACTGTAGCTACTTCTGCAGCTTTAGCCCTCTCAGGAGCCTGGCAAGAAATCTGGCCAATTTTCGGTTCAGCCAATCAGATGTTAGCTGCTCTGGCTTTAACATCACTGGCTGTCTGGCTTGCTGCTAAAGGCATTAAAAATATGCATGTAATTATTCCAATGGTCTTTATGTTTGCAGTAACTCTAGTTGCCCTGATTTTTGTAGTAAGGGATAATCTAGCCGATGCCAACTT
>JBNJEB010000159.1:0-3166 GCA_051745425.1 Bacillota bacterium | reverse complement strand
AATATTCTGCTGGCAGATGAGATCAATAGAGCTGTCCCCAGGACCCAGTCCAGTCTCCTTGAAGTTATGGAAGAAAGACAGGTAACTGTTGAAGGAAATACCAGAGAGTTAGAAGAACCATTCCTGGTAGTGGCCACCCAGAATCCAGTAGAGCTGGAAGGAACCTTTCCGCTGCCAGAGGCCCAGCTTGACCGATTTCTCTTTAAGCTTCAGGTAGGTTATCCCTCAAAAGAAGTTGAGTTTGAGATTTTAGATAAATACCAGCAGGAGGATCCATTTTACAGCCTGGAATCGGTAGTTGATAAAGAAACAATAGTTGAACTCCAGCAGCAGGTCAGGCAAGTTAAAATATCTTCAGATATGAAAAGATATATAACAGACCTGGTCAGGGCTACCAGAAATAAGGAAAATGTTGAGTTAGGCTTAAGTCCCAGAGCCTCCCTGGCTATTATGCGGGCAAGTATGGCCCGGGCCTTAATCCAGGATCGAGATTATGTTATTCCTGATGACATTCAGGCAGTCTTTCCACCGGCAGCAGCTCACAGGATCCTGCTTAAAGAGCAGGCCAATCTCAGAGGGCTTAAAGCAGAGAGGATTGTCAGAGAGGTTCTCCAGGAGATAGCAGTTCCAGTCGAAGGAGAGGAATAATGTGAAGAACCGTCTCATTTTCTGGATTATTATATTTCTATTGATGACGGTTTATGGGATTAGGGTAGGCAGCACTGCTTTAATCTCGGCAGCCTTACTGGCAGTAAGTTTAATCTATATAGCCTATAAATGGAATGATTTCTCTTTAGCGAAATTATCAGTTGAAATAGATCTAAAAGATAGAAAGCTCTTTGCCGGTGAAGAGACAGAATTTAATCTCAGCTTAACCAATGCCAAGATATTACCGGTTTTCTGGTTAACTGTTCAGTTTCATTTTCGCAAAGGCATGAATCTGATCGGTGGGGAAAGATCAACTTCATTACCAGGAAATAGAGATCTTTTCTTTGATAAATTCAATTTAAGTCTCTATCAGAAATTAGTTCGCCATTATAGAGTCAAACCTGAAAAGCGGGGAGTCTATTATCTTGGTCAGGGCAGGCTTGAAACAGAGGGTTTTATTGGCCTCTTTAGTCAGCAGAAAAGTTTAAAACAATCCCTGGAGTTGTTGGTCTATCCCCAGATTTATCCAGTTGATGATCAGATAATTACCAGGCTCTTTGCCAGAGGTGAAAAAATGACTGATGGCTGGATCATGGTCGATCCAGTTAATCGGGCCGGGGTTAGAGATTATCAGCCTTCTGACCAGCGGAAACAGATTAACTGGAAAGTGTCAGCCCGGCATCAACAGCTTAAATCTGATATTTATCATCCCTCAAAGGCTGGAGAGATTGAAATCATTCTCGATATTCGAGCTGCTGATAAAAGTTGGGAAGGAATTAATAAAAAGCAACTTGAAATTGCCTATTCACTGGCCGGTTCCCTGGCCAGGCAATTTTTAAATAAAGGCATTGAAGTTGGCTTTCTCAGCAATGGCCAGGCTAAAGTAGCTGAAGGTTCTAGAGTTGAACCTGGTAATCATCCTGGCCAGCTGGAAGAAATCTTAACTGTTCTGGCCTATCTCAAGCCACTTTTTCGTAAGCCAATCTCGGCATATGCTCATCGGCTCCAGCAGGGGGCAGATAAATTAGTAATCACGACTTATCCGGAAGGCCTTGAACTAAATCGCTATTTTTCAGCTAGAGGCCAGGGCAAGACCTGGCAGATTATTGTCGGAGAAACTTTTCAGGCCAAAAACTCCACTAGCCTTCAATTGCCAGGCTGGTCTGCTGGTCTAGCAGGAGGTGAAGGAGATCAAGAATTTAAATTTAAACCGCTATAAATTATTAAATAGAATTTTTAATACTGGAATCTGGTATCTAATTTTAAGAGTTCCAGTTGAGGTTTATTCCAGAGATATTTTAGATTTCAGCTTTAATCTTCAGGTTGAGATCTGGCTACTATTATTCCTGTTCATAGCCGGGCTCTGGGCTGTTATCTCTCAGTCAGAATTTTTTGATCAGACTTTAATTGTTGGCCTGGGCTATTTATTTTTAATAGTAGCTGGCTCTGCTGTCGCCTATTTTTTAAACTGGAATCTGGAATTATTTATACCATTAGCAGCTCTTTTAACAGTAGTTTCTTTAAGACAGGCCTCTTATAGCAATAGAGTAGAGTATAGCGATGATATTCCAAGGCTTACATTAATCTATTTATTTTCAATTTTAATTTCATATAATTTTCAGGGGCAGGTTTTTATCGGGCAGGTCTTTATCTTTTTTATTTTAATTCTGGCTCAGGCTGTAACCATAAAAATTGAAGCGAAGAAATTAGGGGAAGGTTTTACTGCCAGCTATGGTCCAATCATAATATTTTTTCTGATTATGATCTTTGCGGCAATAATTTTTGCTATTCCTTTTCAGCTGCCGCTCCTGGAAGTAGTTAGAACTATTGCCGGCCAGATTTATCAATTTATTCGTCCTGTTTTATATTATGTAACTATGGGTATATTTTATCTTTTCTACCCGGTGATGCTATTTATTCGCTGGATCTTTTCTAACTTGACTCAGGAGGGACAGGATGGAGAGGCTTATTATAGTCCCTTTACACCTGAAGAACAGGCTAATGAAGTAAGAGAATTTTATGGGAATCCAGATTTACCACTGGCCGAGATTGTAACTGTTGTTATCCTTATAATAATTGGGGTATATCTAATTAAAAGATTGACTAAACGTAATGAAGAAGATAATAATTATCTTTCTGAAGAACGGGAAAGCCTTTCAGTACCGAAGATGTTTATCAATGATCTAGGTCAACTCTGGTCTAAAGTAAAAACCGGCCTGAGCAGGAAGAATCAGGCTGATTATGATTTGAATCAGCCCTGTCAGGCAGTCCGATTTTATTATTATAAATTCAGTCAGCTGGCAGCCCAGGATCTTATCAAAGAGAAAAGTTTATCAGCCAGAGATTATAAGGATGAATTAATTTATAATGCTGGCTGGCAGCAGGAGAAGTTTGAACTGGATAATCTAATCTCTATTTATGAGAAAGCCAGGTATAAAGAAGAAGTTGATAAAGAAGAGGTGGAAAAAGCAGCCAGTCTCTGGCAGCAGTTAAAGGAGAAAAGAGAAGCTAGAACCAG
>JBNJEB010000158.1:0-3218 GCA_051745425.1 Bacillota bacterium | reverse complement strand
TCAGGATCTGACTTATGATAGAGATTTCTCACAACGGATAAGGGCAGCTCCTGCTCTTCTCCGTCTAATTCTATCTCCACCTGTAGGGTAGATGTTAATTTCTGCTGTAATTTAGTCCAGGCTGATGAACCTGTTCTTTTCATTTCAGCCACTAAAACCTCTTCTTTTTCAGATAATAAATACTGGCTCTCTTCCAGCAGCTCTTCAAGCACAAATTGATGTTCTTCTAATAACTCAGAACCTTCAACAAAGTTAGAGATAGTCTCCTCCTGAGAGATAATATCCTGAAGCCAGAGCATAAATTTAACTCTAGGTGCTGTAATTCTTACAGCCTCTTTCTCCAGTTCATCAATCAATTTTAAAGCCTTCTGATTTCTAGCATCTACACTGACTTCTAACTGTAAATAGGCCATTAATAAAGTTCTTAACCTATAAAATTCCTGCATTCTCCCGATAAAATCTTCAGCAATCTCCTGATTAGTTTGGTTTTTATCAGGCTCCCAACTAGCCAGCCCGTCCAACTCCTTAACAAATTCTTCCCTGGTACTTTTAAATTCTTTACTATCAATTTCGGGAAATAACTTTTCCAAACTCCACCTTTTCTCCATTAACTTAGCCTCCTGATAATTAAAATATAAAGAAACTCAATATTAATATACTCATACTATATTACTTCTCAATTTATTCTAAAATACCTGCTTCTTTTAATAAAATATCTAAGCTGGCCTCAACTGCTTTAGGAGGACTGATCTCTTCTAAGGCCAGTTCAGGATCTTTTAAACCATGTCCGGTTAAAACTGCAACGACTTTACTTCCCCCCGCTAATTCATTATTCCTGGCTTTTTTAATCAAACCTGCCACAGAAGCGGCTGAGGCCGGCTCGCAGAATATCCCGGATGTTGCAGCAATAGCCTTATAGGCCTCTAAAATCTCTTGATCAGTTACTGAACTTATCAGGCCACCAGACTCAGAAGCAGCATTTTTAGCTTTATCCCAGCTAGCTGGATTACCTATCCTGATTGCAGTTGCCAGGGTTTCAGGGTTCTCGATAATCCTATCATATGTTATAGCCGCTGCCCCTTCAGCCTCAAAGCCCCACATCTCTGGCTTCCTGGCCATCTTTTCAGCTTGATGATATTCATTAAATCCCTGCCAGTAAGCAGTTATATTGCCAGCATTCCCAACTGGTATAGCTAAGATATCCGGTGCCTCACCTAAAGCGTCTACAACCTCAAAAGCCGCTGACTTCTGACCTTCAATCCTATAGGGATTTAATGAGTTAACCAGAGTAACAGGATAATTATCAGTTAATTCTTTAACCAGCTCTAATGCTCTATCAAAATTATCTTTAATTTGAATAATCTTAGCACCATGGATTGCAGCCTGAGCTAGCTTACCTAAAGCTATATTTCCCTCTGGTACAACAACGATCGTTTCAATCCCGGCCCTGGCTCCATAAGCTGCTGCTGCAGCCGATGTATTCCCGGTAGAAGCACAGATAATAGCTTGACTCCCCTCTGCAATCGCCTGGCTAACAGCCAGTGTCATACCCCTATCTTTAAAAGAGCCAGTTGGATTGGCCCCGTCATATTTTAAATATAATTCAATATCCAGATTAAATTTTTCTGCTAACTCTGGCACAGGTAATAAAGGCGTATTCCCCTCCTGTAAGGTAACTGGTTCAGCCCCCTCTTGCAGCGGCATAAATTCTCTATAGGCCTCAATCACTCCTGGCCAGTTGTCATTTAACAAATTCTGTTGGAAATTCATGATTTGCCCCCTTCATAATACTTTAATCCTTCATAATACTTTATATTATTGAATAATAATTTAAATTTTATTTTATATTATCTTTTAATGAATTTATATCATAATTAAGCCAATCTATTTAAAGCTTGTAACCTGAGCTCCTAAAATATCAACTCCAGTTATCACAGTATTTACTTCTACATTATATTTCAACCAGACTTCTTTAATAATTTCTGCAATCTCTTCTTCATTCTCACTGGCAAATCCTAAAATCGCAGGTCCTGCTCCACTCAATACAACTCCAATTGCACCACCGGCAATAGCTTCAGTCACAATTTCATCCCAGGCCGGTGTCTCCGCCAGCCTATACGGCTGGTGGACTTTATCATTTAAAAGTTCCTTTAGCATCTCCCAGTTACCGCTGGCCAGAGCAAATGGCATTAAAGCTGTTCGGCTCTGATTATAAGTTATATCTTCAAGCCTGATTTCCTCTGGAAGCAATCTTCTCTGTTCTGCAGTATTAGCTGAATAATCAGGTACCACCAGAATCAAAGATAAATCAGGATGGGGATGAAGTTTTTCCCGATAAATCTTATCTCCAACAGCAGTAATATTTAGACCACCATAGAGAGCCGGGGTTATATTATCAGGATGACCCTCAAGCTCATAAGCAGATTCTAAAATTTCTGCCTGTGATAATTCCAGTTCAAATAAATTGGATAAGCCAATTAGAGTCCCAATAATAGCAGCTGCACTGCTGCCAAGCCCCTTACCTGGTAAAAAGGGCAATTCCTCAGTAATCTGCAGGCCTTTAAATTTATTATCTGTCTTATCCTCCAGATGTTTTATAGTTTTCCTTATTAAACTATCCTGGATTTTGTAATTCTTATCTCCTGAAATTTTTAAATCTATCTGAACCTTATCTCCAGCATTCTTTTCAAATTTAAAATTATAATAAATCTGAAGGGCCATCCCTAATGTATCATAACCAGGCCCAAGATTTGCTGATGTTACAGGAACTTTAACTTCTACGCAATTCATAATAATCATTTCTCCTTTACAATAAATACTTACTACAATTTATTATACAGTGATTTAAGCTCTTCGACAAATTAAAGTGAAAAATTAAAATAACCCTTGCATTTTATTTTAATACAGGTTATAATAAAAAGCAATAAAATAAACTTGCAAAAATCGTTGATCAGGAGAGTAGATCTAAAATAGTGGATAAAGCGAACTGGGTTGGTGGAAGCCAGGGAAGCTATTTAGGTTGAACCGCACCTGTGAGATGTTTCAGTCAAAGCTAAGAAGCTGATAGCTGAAATCGCTTACCGGCGTTACAGAGTAGAGTGGATCGTTATCTGACAGTAATCAGATAACCGTCAACTAGAGTGGTACCACGGTGATCTTATATCCCCGTCTCTTGCTAGCAACAGCTGGCTGAGGCGGGGATTTTTTAGTTTATAAAA
>JBNJEB010000157.1:0-3257 GCA_051745425.1 Bacillota bacterium | reverse complement strand
TGAATCATCCTGAGGAGTAATCTCCAGTTCTTCATTATAAGGAAGATAAATATCCTCTTTAATTTCCTTCATACTTTCTATTTCATTATCAGTAAGTTCTATTCTTTCAGCCAGGCGTTTATACTTTTCTGGAGATCTGCTTTTAATAATTTCTGCCATTTTTACAGCTGTATCCAGATTAAACTTGGCCATATAATTGGTGTAGGCATTATTATTTACCCCGGGTTTATACTCATCCGGGCCGCAGACTACATTAAAACAGAACTTATTATCCTTTGTTGGAATATAGCTGCCCAGGCTGAGCCACATCCTTGCTGTTTCAATTAAAATTTCAAGTCCGTAATTTTCCATAAATTCCTGGTCCCGGCTCACCTGATAATATAGGTTAACTGCATAGGCAATATCGGCATTGATATGATACTGTACTGTTGAACCCATAAAAAATCCGGAGGCTTCTTCTCCATTAATTGTCCGCCAGGGGAATAATACTCCATCAAGTTTCATCCGCTTGGCATTTTTACGGGCTTTATCTAAAGTATTGTATCTAAAAAGAAGTAAATTTCTTGCCACTTCTGGTCTCTGAAAGGCATAAAAGGGTAGTATATAACTTTCTGTATCCCAGAAATAATGGCCTTCATAATGTTCTCCACTAATACCTTTAGCAGCAACACTTGTCTGACCGTCTTTTCCTGCAGCCTGCAGAATATGGAAAGCATTAAATCTAAATGCCTGCTGTAGGGCATCATCCCCATCAATTTTAACATCAACATCCTGCCAGTAGCCGGACATAAATTCTGCCTGTTCTTCTACCAGATTTTCAAAGCCGGTAATTGAGGCTCTAGCAGCTGAAGCTCTGGCATCACTGAGGGGGCTTTCGCCTTCTTCCCGACTGTGGTTAATACCAACAATTTTATCAATGGTGTATTCTTCTCCTTCAACAGCACTGATCTCAAAAATCCAGTCAACTCTGTTATCAGAAGAGCGCTTTTTTACCTCACAGTTTTCCTCAGAATAATCATCCATTAGATGTTCTACTACATAGGCAACTTTAAATTTAGTACTTTTTACTCTATGTAAAAGATGACCTGTATTGGTATCAACTTCACTTTCTATAACCTCTAATGCCTTTTTATCCCGCAGGTGATGGTGATTGCTGACATCTCCATTAATAGCAGAGTTAACACTTATTTTGCCGGAAAAATTAACTGCTTTAAACTGATATCTGATTGCTCCAATATGTTCTCTACTTAAAGAAATCAGTCGGGTGACATTAATTTCAATTTTTCTTCCCTGTCGATCTTCCCAGAGCATTCTGCGCCGCAAAACACCCTGCTGCAGATCCAATTCACGCTTATAATCTAAAATCTGTCCCTTAAGCAAATTCAGCTTTTCTTCATTAATATATAAATTTATCTCACTCCAGTCAGCTAAGTTGATCATTGTCTGACCATCTTTAGGTAAGTTTGGAGCTTCTTCTCCATAAATTATTTCTTCAGAAGCATAAACTCCATTAATATAAAAACCGGGAGTAGTAGAATCTTCACTGCCGGGATAATCCTCTTCTAAAGTACCTCTGATACCCATATAACCATTACCCAGAGCAAAAATCGCTTCATTATGATGATTATTTTCTAAAATAAATTCTTCTTCAGTTATCTTCCAGGCCTGATGTGGATAAATTGAATCTTTATCCATTTTCCGAGCGTGATATGTTCTCAATTATTTTACCTCCTTTAAATTTTAGTTCTCAACTTTTAAAGAATATACTGAAATATTTATTTCTTTAACATTAATTCCTGTGTTATTTTCAAGATGTTCTTTTAAATCAGCTCTAAATTTTTTAATAAACTCTTTAATTTTTAAGCCATAAGTTATTTCTAAGCCCAGATCAACAAACAGCTGATTATTTATTTCCTCTACCTTTATTTTTTTATAAGAAGAAATATCCTCATAAGATTCAATTAAATGTTCAATTAAATCTACCAGCACCCGGTTGCTGATGCTTAAATTGCCGTAAAAGCTGAATCTCGGTCTAACTATACTTTTCTCATGTCTGACAGTTCGATTATCTTTTTTGAAAAAAAGTTCTAGAGAATGAAGCAGATATCCTGAAAAGTCCTGTTCAACTTCAATAGTTGGCACAGGAATAACATGTTTACCCTCATTATTTCTGACAGAGAGTGCTTTTTCTATTTCTTCCGGTGAAGAAATATCTTCAATGTCTATATACTGATCAATGCCTCCAAGTTGAAGCCGATCATCAATTCTTTCTACCATCCCAAGTGATGTTCCAAGAATTAATATTTTATCCTCATCGATTTTTTTTAGACAATCTTTTACTTCTTTAGTCTGCTGCTCATCAAAAAAAAGTGCCCGCCTAATAGCACCCATTTTACTTTCTTCTCTTTTGGCAGAACTTCCCGCCATAATTTTACCGGCATATATTAAAAGTCCATCATCAACAATTAATGGTATCTGATACTGATTTGCCAGCAAAACTGCCCGATGACTTTTACCTGTTCCACTGGGTCCAACAAGAGCATATACTTTCATAATTTGAAAATTACCTTCTTTCCTTAAATATATATAATTGACTTCAGGTTGATTATATATTTTTTACAGGATAATTTCAATTTAATGTGAAAATAAATAATTAAAATTAAGAAATATCTCTAACAGAATCTCTGATAATTAATTCTGGTGGGAATAATATCTGTCTTGAAGTTATTTTTTGAGCTTCAATTATTTTAATTAATAATTCAACTGCTTTTTCTCCTTTTTCCAGGCTGGTATTTTTAACTGTGGTTAAAGGAGGATCAATATATTCCCCCAATTTTATAGAATCAAAGGCTATCAGAGAAAGATCTTCAGGAATCTTAATTCCTGCATCTTTTAAAGATTTTATAATTCCTAAGGCCATTAAATCATTGGCAGCAAAAACGGCTGTAATTTTCTGATGTTCTTTAATTAAATTTTTTGCTGTTAAATATGCTCCTTTTTCTGTAAAATCAGATTCAAAAATCAAGTCCTTATTTATATCAATTTTATTATCCTTTAAGGCCTGGTAATAGCCCTCCAGTCTGTATTTGCCTGCAACCAGACTAAGGGGTCCTGTTACAGCCGCTATCCTGTGGTGACCTTTATTAATTAAATAATTTACCGCCTGATAGGCTCCAAGCTGATTATCAGTATCAACCCAGGCTGTATCATCTGCAAGCATTGGATTACCGTTAAAGACAAAAGGAATATTATTTTGT
>JBNJEB010000156.1:0-3261 GCA_051745425.1 Bacillota bacterium | reverse complement strand
GCGAAGGTGGTTTTTATAAATCCTAAAAACCCTGATAGGCCAATTATAGAGGTTGATGATAATTACATCGACCTATATAATAATAGTGAAATAAATATAATTAGATTGCTTCAATCTTCTTCAAAAGAGCTGGAACTAAAATAATTTAACTTAATAAAGGAGGCAAATAATGGCTAAATGTAGGACCTGTCATGGAGACGGAGTAGTTGATTGTGCAAAATGTAAAGGTAAAGGTGAATTTAAAACTGGTAAGAATAAAGAGGGGATTACCTGTCCTAACTGTCAGGGAACTGGTGAAGTTAAATGTTCTGTTTGTAATGGAACTGGTTTTAGCAAATAATAAACATCCTAAATAAATTATTCAGGCTCTGGCTTCTGTCAGGGCCTCTTTTCTTTTTAAGTGATAGAAATAAATTATACCGGCTGTTATCGAAATAAAACTCCCGATTAAATAGAGGCTGGCACCACCTGACTGGTCATAAACTATTCCTCCTAAGAGACTCCCTGCAACAGTACTAAGAGCTATCGTGGAGGCATACAGGTTTTGACCAGTAGCCTGGAAATCAATGCCAACAAGTCTTGAAATATGTCTGACTGCAGTTACATGAAATAAAGCAAAGGTAAGGCTATGGAATAGCTGGGTTAATACTAATACAGGGATAAATGGGAAAAATCCAATCAGAGCCCAGCGGATAGAAAAGCTGATTGCTGAAATTAATAAAATAGTTTTTAAGCTAAATTTTTTGAATAAGAGCGGTGATTTTTGAAAGATTATTAACTCACTGCCAGCTCCAATTAAAAGGGCTAAGCCCAGTAAGGTCTCTCCACCACCTAAGGCTTTAAAGAATATTGGGTAAAATGTAAAATTTGCTATTAATGGCATCTGGATAAAGAAAGTGAAGAGTAAGAATTTAAAGAGTTTCTGGTTTTTTAAGATCAACTTAAAATCAGTAATCTTTGCAATTTTAACTGAGCGGCCACCTTTAGGTAGCTTAAAAACAACTATCAATGCAATTATCATTACCAGTGATCCTAAAAGGAAAATATTTCTGGCTGCTGTTCTTTCAATCATGAAACCTACAGGGGTAACAGCCAGCATATAACCGATTGATCCCCAGCTTCTGAAACGGCCATACTGGTCAGAATTGTCTTTTAAGTGATTTAAAACTAATGCATCTGAAAGGGAAACAATAGGGGCCTCAAAAAAGATAAATAAAATATAGATAATAAAGATCAACCAGTAAATTTCAGTCTGTGGAAATGCAAAGAGAGTTAAAACTGTACCAGCTACAGCAAGTTTTAAAACCTGTTTTGTAGCCCCAAAATAATCTGCAGCTAATCCCCAGATAGGTAAAATTAGAATAGAAATAGCTCTTGCTGTTGAGACCATATAACCAATTTGACTGGCTGAAATACCGATGTCATCAAGATAAATATTTCCATAAGAGATAACAGCTATATATAAGTAATAGATCAGGAAGAAAGCTTTAAATAATATTTTGATCAGGCCTTTCTATATTCATAGATTATTTGTGATAATAAGCTAATTATAATAGAGAAGACCATTTAAATCAAGAAAAAACCCACCTCTATTATATAAAGGTGGGCCCCACATTTTATTAAAGAAATAATATTAACTTAACAAAAACCTGTATAGAAATCTAGATTTATAAAGTTATGGCTAAATCGTCAATAGATGTGTAGATACTGGATTCAAAATCTAAATTAAAGCCTAAACCATCATCAACTGGCTCATCATCAATTGGCTCATCTTCCATTTCTTCTAATTCTTCAAGTTCCTCTTCATCAACACCACAGGCAGCAGCTGAAAATACAATTAAAGTCAGTACCAGGGCCAGAATAATAGTTTTCTGAAATCCATTTATCTTTAACATTTTTAGCCCCTCCCTCTTTTAGATTAATCAATCTTAACTTATTTTAAGTATACAGGGAGGATGTGATGAAATTATGGAGAATAGTTTAGATAATATTTAAGTTCAATATGAGAAAATTATTAACTTCAGATTACCTATTCAGAGGCTAAATTATCGAAATAACCCTGAATTAAAATTACTGGAGTCCCTTTATCACCACTGCCACTAATCAGATCTGATAAACTTCCTAATAGATCAGTGAGTTGTCTGGGAGTTGTTCCCTGGGCCTTGATATCTCCGACTAGATCATTATCCTTGCCGCCAATCTCATCTTTCATTGCAGCCAGCAGCTCTTCTCCTTCTAAATCTTTTAAGTCATTATCAGCTAAATATTTTAACTTGACTTCATTTGGAGTTCCTTTTAGACCAGCTGTAAATCCTGGAGAGACAACAGGATCTGCCAGTTCCCATATTTCACCTGTTGGATCTTTATAAGCCCCATCACCATAGACCATAACTTCAACTTCAGCACCTGTTTTTTTATGTATCATTTTTTGAATTTGGTTTACAAATTGGTCTACATTCCTTGGGAATAACTTTAATCTTTCATCAGTAGCTTTATTCGATCCAAGCAGCCCATAGTCTTGATTAAAACCCTGGTTACCTATTTTTTGGGTGCAGATATCATCAATTCCAATAACCTTAGCGTTTTCAGAACCTCTCAAGATAGCCTTAGTTTCTTCTCTGGTATGGATATCGGCAGTAATTATCTCATTGGTATGGTTTAGGATAACAGCAGGGTCATTGGCCAGAATGAATTCAACCCTGGCATCACTTTCAGATTGCACTATTTCTTTATATAAGTTTAAGTAATTGATGCCAGTATAGGGGTGCTTATAATCTGAAAAATTATCTAAATAATCTTCTTCAGATAGAATATCACTGTAAGGGTTTATATTTAAATCTCTTAATTTAGCCGGATCAAATAAAGGATTGCCAACTTCATCTCTGGGATAGCTTAACTGCATGTAAATATCAAAACCGGCTCGAGCTATTCCCTTTAATATCATAGAAAATCTATTTCTACTTAAAATCGGAAAGACAATTCCGATGCCATCTTTTCCAGAAAATTTTTCTTTGACTTCATCAGCAATATCATCAACAGTAATATAATTGCCCTGGGACCTGGCCAGGATAGATTCAGTTACAGCAATAACATCTTTATCTTTGAACTTAAAATCTTGATCATTTTGAGCAGAAAGTAAGGATTCAACAACAATCTCAACCAGGTTGTCTCCTTCTTTGATTATAGGTGTTCTTATTCCTCTGGCAACTGTTCCTGTAGTTCTCACAAAAATCATCTCCTAGAAGTTATAGTTGTTCAGTT
>JBNJEB010000155.1:0-3275 GCA_051745425.1 Bacillota bacterium | reverse complement strand
ATGGAAGAAGGACTAAGATTTGCTATTCGTGAGGGTGGCCATACTGTTGGTGCTGGTGTTGTAACAGATATTGTTGAGTAGTTAGCTTAAATAGAAAAAATGAGAGTTTTTTCAGAAAGCATGTGCATAATTAGTGCACATGTTTTCTTTAAATTCTTTGACATTTGTTAATAAATATGATAAATTAATTAAGGTTAGGGAATAAACTTCTCCTGTTGTTGTATAATAAGAAGTTTATACAAGGAGGTGGCAGCAATGAGGGAGATAATTACTTTAGAATGTACAGAGTGCAAGAATAGGAATTACTCTACAACTAAAAATAAAAAAAATACTAAGGATAGATTAGAGATAAAAAAATACTGTCCGCATGATAAGAAGCATACTGTTCATAAGGAGACTAAATAATTAATTTATCTTAGATATAGAGGAGAGAGGTGAGTTTTTGATGGCCAAAGACAATCCTGGAATAGTAACTAAGATTACTAAATTTTTCAAGCAGGTTAAAAATGAAATGAAAAAGACTAACTGGCCTAACAAACAAGAATTATCATCCAATACAGTTGTAGTATTAATAACTGTAACAGTTTTAATTGCTTTTGTTGGAGTGATTGATGTAGTTTTATCCGGTGTTTTAACTCCTTTTTTCTTATAAAATTTAGGTTTCAAAGCTTGAGGAGGTGTGGGGCTGTTATTTAGTCCCTGATTATGTCATTATCTGATGAAATTAAAGATGAAAACAAAAATTGGTATGTAATTCATACTTATTCTGGTCATGAGCAGAAGGTTAAAGCAAATTTAGAAAAAAGAATTGCGAGTACAGGAATGGAAGATAGAATTTTTAAGATTATTGTGCCTACTGAAGAGAGACTGGAAAGGAAAAAGGGAGAAGACAAGGTTGTTAAGAAAAAGATTTTTCCTGGTTATGTTTTAATTCAGATGGATATGAGTGATGAATCCTGGTATGTTGTTAGAAATACACCAGGCGTGACTGGTTTTGTTAGCAGTGGAACTAAACCACTGCCTTTACAACCAGAAGAAATAAAAGATATATTGAGTAATATGGGCATGAAAAAGCCAGAATTAAAAATTGATATAGATCCTGGAGACCCGGTCATTATTACTGAGGGGCCATTTAAAGATAATACAGGTATAGTTGATGAGGTTTATCCTGAACAGAGAAAGGCAAAGGTTCTTGTAGATATATTTGGAAGAGAAACTCCAATGGAACTTGAACTTTCTCAGTTTGAAAAAGAATAATTTTTATGAATTAGAAAGGAGGTAAGACAATGGCTAAAAAAGTTATTGGTAAAATCAAATTACAGATTCCTGGAGGGCAAGCTAATCCTGCACCGCCAGTTGGACCTGCTTTAGGTCAACATGGAGTAAATATAATGGAATTTTGTAAGTCATTTAATGCAAAAACTTCTGATAATCAGGGGACTTTAATTCCGGTAGAAATTACAGTTTATGCTGATAGAAGTTTTGACTTTATTACTAAGACCCCACCTGCAGCTGTTTTGATTAAAGAAGCTATTGGACTTGAATCTGGATCAGGTGAACCAGATGTTAATAAGGTTGGTAGCATAAGTAGAGAAGACTTAAAAAAGATTGCTGAGACCAAAATGGAAGATTTAAATGCGGCTGATATTGATTCTGCAATAAGTATGATTGCTGGTACAGCAAGAAGTATGGGAGTTACAGTCAAGAAGTAAAGGCGTTTTAATTCTGTGGGAGGATAGAATAAAATCCATTATTACCACTTAGAGGAGGAAAAATAATGAGTAACAGGAGCAAGCGTTATTTAGAAGCAGTTGAAAAGTATGAGAGAGAAAAGAAATATGAAGCTAAAGAAGCAATAGGGATTGCAAAAGATTTAGCTTCTGCGAATTTCGATGAAACTTTAGAAGTGGCCACTAATTTAGGAGTAAACCCTAAACATGCTGATCAGAATGTTAGAGGTACAGTAGTACTACCTAATGGAACTGGTAAAGATGTTACTCTTCTTGTCTTTGCAAAGGGTGAAAAGGCAAGAGAAGCAGAAGAAGCTGGTGCAGATTTTGTAGGTGCTGAAGATTTAGCAGAAAAGATTGAAGATGGCTGGTTAGATTTTGATCTAGCAATTGCTACACCTGATATGATGAGTGTAGTTGGAAAACTTGGGCGAATTTTAGGACCAAAAGGTTTAATGCCTAATCCCAAAGCAGGTACTGTTACTTTTGATCTGGAACAATCGATCAAAGAATTTAAGGCAGGGAAACTAGAGTATAGAGTAGATAAAAATGGAGTTATTCATGTACCATTCGGTAAGGCTTCATTTGAAAATGAAGAACTTATTGAAAATTTCAAGACTCTTTTAGATACCCTGGTTAAAGAGAGGCCTGCAGCAGCTAAGGGAAGATATTTGAGGTCTGTAACAGTTTCAAGCACTATGGGACCAGGTGTACGAATTGAACCATCTTCAGTTATGTCACTGATTGGTAGATAAAGATATCTTTTAAATAAATATTTTCATCCGAAGACAGCAGGAGCTTTAACAGGCTTAATATCCTGCCGAGGTAATTTCTTAGATAGGGTTAAATGCCTATTTTATGCCTCCTGTTGTCTATTTCAGGAGGTTTTTTAGTTTTGAAAATAATTATTATAGTATATAAAAGGGGGTGCAGATATGGTAAGGCCTGAGAAAAAAGAGGCTGTAGCTGAAATAAAAGATAAAATTAATCAGTCAAAGTCTATGGTGATTGCTGATTATCTTGGGCTCGATGTAGCTGAAATGACTGAGCTTAGAAGTCAACTTAGAGATCAGGGTGTTGAATTTAAAGTAGTAAAAAATACTTTGGCTTCAATTGCTGCTGAGGAGTCTGATATGGAAGATATGAAAGAGTTCTTTTCAGGACCAACGGCAATAGCATTTGGTATGGAAGATGCTGTTTCACCGGCTAAAGTGTTGGTTGACTTTTCAAAAGATCATGATGTATTAGAAATTAAAGCTGGAGTCTTAGATAAAAAGATTATGAATGTTGAGAGGGTTAAAGCTCTTGCTGAAATTCCTGATAGAGATACATTATTAGCTCAGTTATTAGCTAATATGAAGTCACCTATAACAGGACTGGTAAGAGTTCTGGATGGGAATATTTCTGGATTGGTAAGAATATTAAATCAAATAAGAGAACAAAAGGAAGCACAATAATAAGGAGGAAATTAAAATGAATAAAGAAGAACTTATTGAAGCAATTGAAAATATGTCAGTGTTGGAGTTAGCAGAGTTAGTAGAGGAA
>JBNJEB010000154.1:0-3319 GCA_051745425.1 Bacillota bacterium | reverse complement strand
TTAACTGCTATCAGATAGGCAACTAAGAGCTTAAGGCCCAGGGGAATTAAGGCAAGTAGAAATCTAAATAGATAGATATCTCTCCCCTGAAAACTTGCAAATAAACCTAGATAGGTTGTTAGAATAATCATAAATAGGGCCATAATAAAGAGCTGAAAGCCTAACTTTACCTTAAAGAGCTCTGTTCGGTCGATTGGTCTTGCCAGTAAAAATGGCAGGGTGCCATCCTGAAATTCACTGCCAATTACCCCCATACCAAGGAGAATAGCCAGCAGGGTACCATACTGGGCCAGACTGCCTTCAAACCAGCCATCAGCCAGATAATAGTTGAAATTCAATTGCCTTTCCATACCAGTTGTCATCCAATCAGGCAGCTCGCCAAGGATACCTAATTCCAGCGTCCTTTGAACCATTGGGTACTGCAACACCATCATTGTCGCTGTTACCAGAAGAAAGACTGATACTATTAAGACCTTCCAGCGATTACCAGCCCATTCTTTTTTAAGTAGCAGTCTGAATTTATTCAGTCTCATCTTCTCTTCCCCCTTTAATAAGTTCCTGGAAGATATCAGCTAAATCTGGTTCTTTAATTTTCAAAGAAAGATATGGAATCTCTGAGAGTCTGTAGAGTATCTCAGCCTCATCTTCTGAATAATTTATGATAAATTTCCTATCACTTAATCTTATCTGATTAACCCCTTTAATCTTATCCAGAGCTAGTTCAGATTTTTCCAGCTCTTTTTGAGGGACAAAGACTATCTCTTTATTAATCTCAGGCAGAGCATCTAGACTTAAATCTGCCTGTTTCTGGCCTTTATCTAAAAAGATTATTCTATCAGCAAGCTGACTGACTTCACTAAAATTATGGCTGGTAAAGAGCAGGTTAATACCCTCTTCCTCTTTATACCAGCAGAGTCTGGCTAAAAGCCTCTGTCTGACCAGGATATCCAGTCCTGAAGTCGGTTCATCAAGAATTATTAATGCTGGATCATTTACCATTGCCGCTGCCAGCTTTACTAACTGAAGCTGGCCCCGGGAAAGGAGTTTTATCTCTTTATCCAGCTCAATTTCTTCTTTTCTGATAATATTAAAAGCTTTATCTGGATCTACCTCTTTATTATATAAACTTGCTGCCAGCTCTATCGTTTCTCTAACAGTTAAGTTTGGGTAAAGGCTGTAATCTCCGCTTAAATATGATATTTTCTCCTTAACTTCTGGATGAGTTTCCAGATCTTTGCCAAATAATTCAACCCTGCCAGAAGTTGGCTGGTACAGGCCTAGAATTAATTTTATTAAAGTAGTCTTGCCAGAACCATTCTTTCCTACAATAGCAACAGTTTCATTTGGCTTCTGGCTAAAACTTAACTTATCAATAATAGCCTGCTTATCGATAATCTTTGTTAGATCTTTTATCATCACAGCTAATTTCCGGCTATTTATCTCCATGATTATCACCTAATTCCTTCTATTTTTTCTCCTATTAATACATATTCAATAGAAAAATAAATATCCCTGCCTGAACGGCAGGGATAGGCAGACAGATAACCAGACTCTGGAGTCTAATAAAATTAGTCTGATTAAAGTTAAGTGCATATTATTATAAATATAATTAGACCAGATGTTGATAGACCTCTTCTTTAAATTTCTGCTCAAGGGTATCATAATGATCAAAACTATAGCTTAAGCCAAGCTTTTTCGCCAACAAATTAGCAGTTATTCTACCTGACTCATAAATAGTTGGCAGGCCACTGCCTGGATTGGTTCCTCCACCTACCAGCCAGATATTATCAAATTCTTCAAAGTCATTATGAGGCCTAAAAATCAACATCTGACGGAGGTTATGACCTAAATTAAAGGTTGCCCCATAACCGACATTCATCTGGGCCTCCCAATCCACAGGAGTTATCATCTTCTCAACTTTGATATGATTTCTAATATCAGTTATTCCAGCTCTCTTTTCTAAAAGATCAAGCATCTGCTCTTTAAAAGATTCTGCTTCCTTATTCCAATCAATCTTTCCTTTTAAATTGGCAGTCGGGACCAGGAGATACATTGCCGAATGACCCCGGGGTGCCAGGGTCTCGTCTGTAGCTGTCGGGTTCTGCAAATAAAAAGAAGGGTCATTTGAGAGAACCTGCTCTGACTCAATCTCCAGGAAGTTCTTCTCATAATCTTCAGCTATAAAGACATTATGGTGCTTTAAATGCTCATAACTTTCATCAAGCCCAAGGTAAAGCATAAAAGTGGAACAGGAATAATTCTTTTTATCCAGCTTTTTATCAGAATATTTTCGCAGTTTTTTATCGGGAATAAGATTCTGCATAGCCCAGGTAAAGTCAGCATTAAGGACAATTTCATCATAGTTATAAAGGTCTCCATCTATTAAAAAACCGCTAGCCTTTTTGTTATCTATCTTTATCTCTTCAACTTCTGATTCCAGGACCAGCTTGCCGCCTAATTCTTTGAAAAGATCAGCCATGGCAGCTGCCAGTTGATTTAAGCCACCTGTAACATGATAGACCCCCCATTTATATTCTGTGTAGGGCAGTATACTAAACATTGAAGGGCAGTTAAATGGCGACATTCCAAGATATTTAGACTGGAAAGTAAAACCAACTTTAATTCGATTATCGTCAAAATAGCGGCCCAGGTCATCCCAGAGACTCCGCTGGGGATTTAAAACTTTTAGTAATCTAAATATATCTTTATTTAAAAGATCGCCAAATGAATTATATGGCCTTTGCAATACTGGCAGGGTATAGCGCATCTTCTTTTCGTTATCGTTCATATAACGGTCATAACCCTCTGCGTCCTCTGGATTGATTGATCTAATCGATTCTTTAACTTTTTCTCTATGGAATGAGGGTTCCATTGAATTTCCATCGGCAAACCAGAGTTTATAATAGGGATCCATCATCTTCAGCTCAACATAATCATGAAGGTTTTTACCTGCTGCAGCAAAGATCTCCTCCAGAATAAAGGGCATCATAAAGAAGGTAGGGCCAATATCAAACTTATAACCGCCCTTTTCCAGATAACTATTTCTACCGCCGACTCTATCCATTCGTTCATGGATTGTAACGTCAACACCTTTATTTGCAAGCAGAATTCCCGCTGCCAGTCCACCTGGACCTGCTCCTATAATTCCAACTTCTGTCATCAACTATCACTCCTTATTCTTGATCATATCTCTTACCTGCTGGCCAGAAAGAACTACCATTGGCATCCCACCACCTGGATTGACTGAACCACCGGTAAAATAAAGATTTCTATATTTATGACTCTTTTTAGGGGCTTTAAATCCTTTATTCTTTGATTT
>JBNJEB010000153.1:0-3328 GCA_051745425.1 Bacillota bacterium | reverse complement strand
TTGGATTTATTTATGATTAATTCTATCATGACTGATTGATTTTTGATACAGGTGGGTAGTGCATTGAATGGAGTTAAAAATTAATTATTTATGATTTGCTTAAATTAAAAGCTAAAATTCATAATCTCTTCATAATTGAGTTTTATGATATAGATAGTCGATAAAACTCAAAGACTTAATAATCTAATTTTATGGAGGCGATTTATAATGAAAAGATTTACAGTAATTAGTTTGTCAGTTTTGTTAATAGTTGGTCTGCTAGCCGGAAGTTCATTAGCATTTAGAGGTCATGGTTCCAGGGGACAGCGAGGATATTTTGGAAATAACATAGAATCTATTGATTCTCTGGAAGATTTAACTGAAGAAGAGGCTGCTGAATTGGAAGAGACTCAACGTCAGGCTTTAAGACTTTCTGAAAGAATAAGTGTTTTAAGAGAGGAATACCGCCAGGCTGTTATTGATGGCGCATCAGATGCAGAACTTACAGAATTAGAAGAACAACTATTTGCTCTTCAGGATGAAATGGCTGAATTACAGGATAATAATCTCGGTAGATTTAGCCAGATAGGTTCCAGAACTGGCAATAATTTCACTGGAATGATGAGAGGTTTTTCAGGTTCTACCGGTAGAGGCGGCGTTCACTGCTGGTAATACCAGAAATAATAAGTTTAAAAATTTCATAGCAGATTTAATTTAAAAAGTCCCCTTTTATCTTAATCGATAAGGGGACTTTAATTATTTTAGCCAGGATTAAGGCTTGATTAAAATTGATAATTAATTTATAATTAACTCACATTTCAACTATTGTGGTATCTATTGAAAGTAAGGCAATCTCTTTATTAAGAACAGGAGGGTAAAAATAATGGACCCAGGAATAATTTTTATTATATTTTTCTTAATATTTTTAATTGCCATGTTTATCATAGAGCCTATTCGGTTAGATATAATTGCCCTATCTATTCCTGTAATTTTAGTGCTGACTAATTTCTGGACAAACGTTAGCCCTCTAGAGGCAATATCAGGGTTTTCCAGCCCGGCAACAGTAACTATTGGGTCTATGTTTATCATCAGTGCAGGTGTAGAAAAGAGCGGTATTATCCAGGCCCTGGGAGATAAAATATCTGAATGGACTGGAGATAGTGATTTTAAACTGCTTTTTTTTATTATTTTATTTGCAGGTTTAATTGCAGGGGTCATCAATAATACTCCTGTTGTGGCATTATTTATCCCACTGGTAATTGGAATTGCCAGACGTAAAAATAGTTCACCTTCTAAGTTTTTAATACCCCTTTCCTATGCTGCAATGATGGGAGGTTTAACAACCTTAATTGGAACATCTACTAATATTTTGGCCAGTGATATCTTAGCCCGGAGAACAGGAGAAGGTTTTTCTATGTTTGAATTTACTCATCTGGGATTATTGGTATTATTCATCGGCGCTATTTATATGTTGTTTTTAGGTAGAAAAATACTTCCAGAAAGAATAAAACCTGACGATGAGATAACAGAGCAGTTTAAAATGGGGGAATATCTAACTGAAACTATAATCAGAGAAGATTCTCCACTGATCGGAAAGACTTTAAAAGAAACTGAGGAGAGAATGGATTTTGATTTGAATATAATTCAACTAAACCGATCTGGAGAAAAATTTTTAAAACCTCTTACTGATAAAACCATTCAAGAGGGTGACCATCTCATTGTAAGAACAGATCCTAAAAATCTTGTCAAGTTGATCAGGACCCATCGTATGAAAATAAGCTCGGAAACACCTACCCGAGAAAGTTTAAATGTTAAAAAGGAAAATCAGAATCTGGTGGAAATTGTATTGCCCTTTGGTTCTTTTCTGGAAGGCCAAACCCTGGAGGAAGTTAATTTTTTAGAAAACTATGAATGCGATGTTTTAGCTATCCGTCAGGGCGAAGAATTAACACATAAAAGAATGGGAAATATTCCTTTAAAGCCTGGTAATGTTCTGCTGCTGACTACAGGGGAAAATACCATTGAGCGATTGAAAAAGGATAGAAATTTTATTGTTTCCAGTGAGTTTGATAGTAAGGGATATCGCCCTTCTAAAGTAATAACATCTCTGGCTATTCTGGCAGGAGTTATTTTATTAGCTGCTTTAAATATTGTTCCAATTGTAATTTCTTCTCTAGGTGGAGTGATTGCGATGGTAGTGACAAATACTTTAAAACCGGTAGAACTATCAGAAGCAGTAAACTGGAATGTAATTTTCCTTTTGGCTGGTTTAATTCCTCTAGGAATTGCTATGGATAATACTGGTACAGCTGAATTTATGGCCAGCCAGTTACTGCGATTGAAAGGCATTATCTCGCCACTAATGTTTTTGATGGTATTTTATTTTCTGACAGTTATTTTTGCTAATTTAATTGGTAATAATGCCAGTGTCATCTTGATGTTACCTATAGCTCTGGATGCTGCCGGCCAGCTAGGATTAAATCCCCTGGCATTTGCCCTGGCAGTTACTTTTGCAGCCAGTTCGGCTTTTTTAACTCCTATGAGTTATCAGACAAATATGATGGTATACGGTCCTGGAAGTTATAAATTTAAAGACTTTTTCTGGACAGGATTGCCTTTGCAGTTAGTCCTGCTGTTTGTTGTTCCTCTATTGATAAATCTATTTTGGGGGTTATAATGCCACAACTTTTTTACCCATGTCTGACAGATACTATAACTTCCATAACATCTCCAACTTTCTCGATAATATCAGCCAGGTCAGAAATATTCTTAATCAGATTGCGATGTGAAAGTTTTTCTGCTGCATCCAATTCTGGATTTTGTCCAATTTCTCTAATCATTTCTTCTTCTATATCATCAAGTTTTGATTCAATTTCTTCAAGTTGTCGGGCATAAACTAGAGCCTGATTCA
The DNA here is from genome assembly GCA_051745425.1 of Bacillota bacterium. GTDB lineage: Bacteria > Bacillota > Halanaerobiia > Halanaerobiales > Halarsenatibacteraceae > Halonatronomonas. The sequence continues at coordinate 438 of JBNJEB010000153.1, read as the reverse complement.
TCTCTATAAATAAAAGTTTTAGGCCATCAGTTAGTTTTTCAAATTGTTCCAGGAGTAGTTCCTGCATTTGCCTGGCTCTGTCTAGATCAAGATAGGTAAACTTTAATCTTAAAAATATAATTTCATCAATAATATCTTCAGAGAAATCAGCTATATCATCAATCGACTCTACTAAATTTAAAATATCACTTCTTGTATTAGGCATTAACCTGCCATCTAAAATACTGGTGATTATTTCCCGTCTTAGTTCATCGGCCTTACTTTCATATTCATGCACAGTATCGATAAGCACTTTAACTTCATGGCTCTCTCCCTCTTCTAAATATAGAAAAAGGGCCTCTAAGGAATTGGCCATACATTTGCCTACTAATTCTGTTAAATCAACTAAATTTACTTCCAGTTTATCAGATTCTCTGAATAGTTTTATCATTTTTAAAC
>JBNJEB010000152.1:0-3357 GCA_051745425.1 Bacillota bacterium | reverse complement strand
GATAATACCATAGAAAAGTCAGTTCAGGTTAGTATCGGCTTAACTAATATTTTGCCTGACCAGGAATCTACAACAGATGAGATACTCAAAAAAGCAGACCAGGCCCTTTATCAGGCAAAAACCCATGGCAAATCCAGGATAGAAATTAAATTATAAATATCTATGCACTTATGCTATAATAAGTGACAGTCAAACTTAATCAATAGTATATAAAAGGAGGCTAAATTAGATGTCATTTATAGAGGTAATTGATGAAAGTAATGCTACCGGGAAACTTAAAGAAGTTTACAGTGAGCTTTTAGGTGAAGAGGGAGATAGATTATCCAATCTCTTAAAGAGCCAGTCAATCAATCCAGAAATATTTGAAAATCATTTAAAATTATATAAAAGTATTATGTTGAGAGAATCCGGGCTCAGTCGCAAGGAAAGAGAAATGACGGCAGTAGTTGTTGCAGCAGCAAATTCCTGTCATTACTGTCTGGTACATCACGGGGCTGCTCTGCAACAGGTCGTTGATGAAGACCAGAGATTACTCTTTAAAGATATTGCCAAAGCCTATCAAAAACCAGCCCAGGCCAGGCGGGATCAGCAGAAAGAGCTTTCAGATTTAACATTAAGAGAGAAAGCAATACTTGATCATGCCAGAAAATTGACTGTTAGTCCTGAAAATATTATTGAGGCTGATATTGAAAAACTCCAGGAGCTTGGATTAACAGACAGTGATATCCATGATATCACTCAGGTTGTCTCATATTGCAACTATGAAAATAGAATTGCCCAGGGTTTAGGTGTAGACTTAGAGAAAATGAAATAAGCCGACATTTTTATTTTGTATTTAAACAAACCAGGCGAGATTCGATTCGCCTGGTAATTTTTTTATTCCTCTGGAGTCTCTTCAAAATCTAACTCGCAGATTTCCTTTTGCAGCTGCTCTAAATCAACATCTAACTCGTGATGGATAACGAAACCCATGGCTATTCTTATAACAATAATAGCTACAATAATATAGAGTTCGCTCATATCTCTAATAAAGACTGTTTTTAAGATCTCTGCCGCCAGGTAAAATTCTAGGGCCAGGGCAATAGTTCTGGCCATCCTAATCCTTAACAATGTAGAAGATTTTTCATACTCTAATCTTATAAAATGCCAGAAGATCATTAAGGCCCCATATATTAAAGTTACTCCTCCCATTAATTCCAGGATAGCCATCAATAGATGGGAAATATTAAAAGTAAATTCTTCTAAAAAATGAATCATAATCTTCACTCCTTTATAAATTCATTAAACTACAAAAATTATAGTTAATCCCAGTGCCCAGCAGTAATAAGCAAAGATGCTTAGTTTTTCTTTTTTAATTAAGATTAAAAGTACCTTGATTGCAAAAAAACTGGCTAACATCGAAGCAAAAGTGCCAGTTGTTAACTCAATTGCTGTAATTCCATCAAGCCCAACAGAAAATATATTTCTTGCCTGTAATAATGTGGCCCCTCCTATTACTGGCATTGCCAGTAGAAATGAAAAGCGGGCAGCCAGTTCTCTATCCAGTCCTTTAAATAATCCTCCAACAATTGTAGAACCAGACCTTGAGATACCCGGGAATATTGCCAGAGCCTGAGCAAAGCCAATAAAAATTGCATCTCCCCAGTTCATTTTTTCCAGTGGTCTTTCTTCAGTCTTAATTTTATCTGAAAGCCAGAGCAAAACCCCTGTTATCAATAAAGCTACACCAACAACAGTTAATGTTGAAAATACTTCTTCGAAAAAATCTTCAAAGAGAATACCGATTACTCCAGCAGGAATAGAGCCAACAATTATATAATATGTAAGCTTTCGATATTTTTCTTTTAATGTTATAATGCCTATAATTTCCTCTCTAAAAACAAAAGCTACTGCCAGTAAAGAACCAAAATGAAGAAAAACATTTAAGGTTATACCTCCATCCACTTTCATAAAATGCTGAAAAATAACTAAATGACCGGAACTACTAACAGGAATAAATTCAGTTATGCCCTGAATTATCCCTAAAATTATTACATTAAAAAACCCCATGAGAAAGAAACCTCCTAAATTTAAATTACCATCATTAAACATAGTTCTATATAAAATACCAAAATCCTTTTTAATAGAAATTTAATTTTTTTCTTATTAAAATTTATAAAATTACTTTACAATTAGATAATAATAATTTATAATATATATCAGTGTTATTTATTAAATTTAATTATGGAGGTATCAATATGAATCAAAGAGAAAAAGAATTAATAGAAGAGGCCCAGGAAAAAGCTGAGGGTTATTTTAGAAGAGGTGAATTTTTCTGTTCTGAGGCGGTTTTTACAACAATTAATGAGCTCTTAGGTCAAAAACTTCCTCCAGAAACAGTTCAGCTTGCCTCAGGCTTCCCTGTTGGGATTGGCCAGTCCAAATGTCTCTGTGGGGCAGTAACTGGCGGGGTAATGGCATTAGGTTTAAAATATGGCAGAACTTCTCCAGGGGCAGAAATGCCAGAGGGTTCTTTCCCAAATAGCGCAGATCTTCACGATCATATCATTAATACATATGGTTCGACCTGCTGCAGGGTTCTAACTAAAGATTTTGCTGATTTTGCCAGTCCAGAAAGGGCAGAACATTGTTATCAGATAACCGGCGATGTGGCAGCCTGGGTAATGGAAAGGTTGATCGAAGATGGATCAGTTGAAGAGCTGCTTTAAATCAACCCCGGTTCCAGTAGCTGGCTTAATGCTGGGACTGGCCGGGCTCGGCAATCTTATTCAACCCTATGGCAGTTATTTTCGCTATACCAGCGGTGCCCTGGCCTTTATTATTATACTTTTATTGATCGGCCGCTTTATTACTGACAATACTGGTTTTTTAGAAGAATTAAATAATCCAGTTGTAGCCAGTGTGGCTCCGGCTTTTTCAATGGGGTTAATTATTTTAGCCAGCTACCTTGTGCCGATCGCCCCAGGATTTGCCAGGGCTCTCTGGTATTCTGGGATTATTCTCCATGGAATTTTTGTTATATTATTCTCAAGTAAATACTTACTAAACTTTGATATTAAAAAAGTTTTCCCTAGCTACTTTATTGTCTATGTTGGTATTGTAGTTGCAAGTGTTACAGCTCCTGCCTTTAATAACTTTGCCCTGGGGCAGTTCATCTTCTGGACCGGTTTTATTGGTTATATGCTCTTTTTACCTATCGTGACCTATCGGGTAATTAGGGTTAAGGAGATTAAAAAACCTGCTTTACCAACAATTGCAATCTTTACAGCTCCAGCCGGGCTCTGCCTGGCCGGTTATATGTCAGCATTTCCTGAAAAAAATATTTTAATGGTAGCCTGGTTGACATTCTTAACTCTA
>JBNJEB010000151.1:0-3449 GCA_051745425.1 Bacillota bacterium | reverse complement strand
CCTACTACTAAATTATTAGTATTAAAAGAAAGATTTAAAGAATCAGCCACAGCATTTGACTGAACTGCGCCACCTATAAAAAATTGTATGAAAAAGAGAAAACTCCAGAACATAGCAAGTGGCTTCCACTTATCACCTAAACCATTTGTAATCATATACATAAAGCCACCACGAAAAACACCTTCCTCGTCTTTCTCGCGATGAAAAATACCGAGTACAACCTCAGCATACTTGACAACAGCGGCTAAAAGAGCAACTACCCACATCCAGAAAACAGCTCCAGGACCACCTAAACCAATCGCAACACCAACTCCAGCAATATTACCAGTTCCTAATGTACCTGCCAGTGCCGAAGATACTGCCTGAACAGGAGTTAAGGTACCTTCTCCTTTTGATTCTTTCTCAAAAAACTTACCTAAAGTATTCTTCATTATAAAGCCAAACCTTGTGAACTGAACAAACTTAAGGCTAAATGAATATATAATTGAAGCCAGAGTTAAGATTATTACCAGCGGCCATCCCCACATCCAGCCGGCAAATTCCATTAAAACATCCATAAGAGAACTCATTAATTATCATCTCCTCAGTTATAGCTTTATTAACTTATTATTCTAAGTAATTTAAAGCTGTCATAATATGCATCTTTACCCCTAAAGGCAATACATCTTCATCAATGTTGAACTTTGGGTGATGATGAGGGTAATCTGTCCCCTTTTCTTCGTCGGCAATCCCAACAAAATAAAATGCTACTGGGGCAAATTCACTATACTCGGCAAAATCCTCACCTAACATGACCTGAACATCAGACTCAATATTTTCCTCACCTATTAAATCTCCAGCAGTCTCCTTTACTAGATTGGTCAGATCAGGATCATTATTTAAGAGAGAATTACCTAGCCTGGTTTCAAATTCATAAGCAAGCCTGTTTGCCCTGGCAGTATTTTTAATTATCCTTTCTACTCTATCTTTTACATCCTCAAAACCATCATGGAGACAGCGAATCGATCCTTCCATTTCAACTTTTTCCGGAATTATTGTCGGTGTAGAATCAGCCATTATCTTACAGAATGAAATCACTGTTGGCTTAATAGCATTAAGTTCTCTAGACTGCATTTTATAGACATTATCTACAATACTGGTCGCCCCGGCAATAGGGTCTATACTATCATGGGGAGCTCCAGCATGGCCACCTTTTCCCTTTAAATTTACCTTAAAGTAATTGCTGGATGCCATTAAAGGCCCCTCAACAATCCCGATTTTCCCAGATTCAATCAATGACCAGAGATGGATTCCAAATACTGCATCTACTTCCGGTTCTTCCATCACACCATCCTCTATCATTAAATAAGCCCCGGCATCCTCCTCATTAGGTTGAAAGGCAAATTTAATATTACCATTGATTTTATCTTTATTCTCACTAAGTATTTTGGCGGCTATTAACATCATCGCCATATGGCCATCATGGCCACAGTTATGTGCCACTCCCTCATTCTGGGACTTAAACTCCAGGTCATTTTCTTCTTCCACAGGAACTGCATCAATATCCGATCTTAACATAACAGTCTTTCCAGAGTTTTCACCTTTAAGCAGGCCAACAACTCCCGTCTTAGCAATTCTTTCTACTTCAAGACCAAGCTCAGTTAAATAATCATAAATTATTTCAGAGGTCCTCTCTTCTTTAAATCCCAATTCTGGATGAGCATGAAAATCTCTTCTCAATGAGATAAGCTCTTCTTCTAACTCATTTAATCTTTTCTCAAAAAACAGTTGCATTCACCTCCGTATTAATAGTTGATTGTCGACAATTACTAATTAACATATTAAAGATTAAAATCAAAAATCCTGCCTGAAGATATTAATTATTTTTTTAATTTTCTAAACTAATAATTAAAAAGCCCACAGCAATGTTGCTGCAGGCATAAAATGTTTGATACTTTTAATTTTTAAGATGTTTCTTTCCCGGTTAGTTTAAAGTATTCAGGATCTTTGCGCTCCCATTGACTGATAGTCACCTGTCCGCTTTTAACAGAAATTTCTATTCTGTATCCTTCTTTAGTCCAGAGGCAATATTTTGTCCGGCTAATCACACCTCGACCAACATCATAATCTATGTCATTCCAGCTTATCTTCTTTTTGCTAGCTGATAAAGATTTCTGTACAGACTTTACCTGTTCCTTACTGACTGGTTCAATCCTCATAAACATCCTCCTATCTAATTAATTTCACAGTATCTAATAATAATCCACACCAATTAATAATCTCCATCCTCACTATACCATTAAATACAGCTCAGTCAAAATTCATTACTATTTAAATATCAAAAAAAGAGTCTGAGATAATCTCAGACTCTAATTAGTTATTATATTATTTTAAAATTTGTTACGGCATTTCCACTTCAAATTCAAAGGTTTCCCAGGCTCCAAAGCCACCAGCAAGATTAATAGGCTTATAACCCATATCCTGTAGTAATTTTACAGCGATTGTTGAACGGGCACCACCCTGACAGGCAACAACAAATTCTTCATCAGGATCTTCAACATAATTACCAATAGTAAAAAATAATTTTCCGAAATTTACATGCTCAGAATCAGGAATAAAACCATTTTCCCGTTCTTCAGTTGAACGGACATCAAGTATAATATAATCTTCTCCATCATCCATATCGGCTTTAAGTTCTCTAACACTCATCTCTCTTTCTACTTCCTCGGATAATTCTTCAACAAGATCGCCACCAGATAAAACATCAGCAGAAACATTTAAGCCTAACCCCATAACCAACAATACTGCTACAACACTTACAAATAACTTTCTCTTCATTAAAATTTTGTCCCCCTTTAAGTTTTAATAGATATGTTCTTAATAACTACTATTATTATAACCTATTAACAGAAATTTCACAAGGGTTTTTTAAATTTTTTAAAAATATATGATTCTTGAAATATCAGAAATCCTAGTTGTTTAGTATAATTAAATCACAAAAAAAATTAAGAAAAAGGCCTTTCATTACAGCTTAATCCAGGAATATAAACAGGGTAATGTGATAACTGTAACGATGCAGATTCCAGAATATCCTTTAGAAATCTTGAATTCAATTAATACCTGCCTCTGGTAAGAACCAATAAAATCACTCTTAATATTTATAATTCCAGGACCAGTCTCATTCCTCATCCAATCAGATTTAAGATTTAAACTAAAATTACCAGCAATCAAGCTCCAACTGGAACTATTACCAGGCTCTATTTACTTTACAATAATTACTACAACCATAATATTGAAATTAAAATTTAAAGTTAAATGATTATCTCTTTTAAGTATGATATAATTATATAAAGTTCAAAACCAAATTATTAAATAAAACTATGCGGACATAGCTCAGCTGGTAGAGCGCTGGCTTCCCAAGCCAGAGGTCGCGGGTTCAAATCCCGTTGTCCGCTCCAATTATTAAAAAC
>JBNJEB010000150.1:0-3456 GCA_051745425.1 Bacillota bacterium | reverse complement strand
GCCTGCATTGCCAATCCTACATCAGCTTTAGCTAAAGCTGGAGCATCATTTGTACCATCACCGGTCATCCCTATTAACTTTCCTTCTTTCTGAATTTTTTCAACTAGATTAATTTTTTCTTCTGGCTTAAACTCAGAATAGTATTCCTCAATTCCAGACTGTTCAGCTACATAGCGAGCTGTTCTCTCATTATCTCCAGTCGCCATGATACATTTAACTCCCATTTCCTGCAGTTCCTTGATTCTGGCTTTAATTCCAATTTTCAATTCATCCTGAAGCTCAATTAAGCCAAGAATCTGTTTATCAACAGCTACAGCCAGAGGAGTTCCTCCACTATCTGCAATTTCATGTGCCTTATCTGTCAGACCATCAGGAACTTCATCAGCATATTCCTTAACTGCTTCTACAGAACCTTTTCTAACCTCAGTTCCATCAGGTAGATCAATACCACTCATTCTAGTCTTTGCAGAGAATTCAACAAAGTTCTCTTGTTTTAGCTCACTTTCATCTACATCAACATCCAGATCACGGGCCAGATTAACAACAGATCTACCTTCAGGAGTTTCATCAAAATATGAAGATTGCAGGCAGGCTTTATATAATTCATTGTCTTCACTGCCAACCGAAATAAAATTTTCAGCTATTCTTTCACCAGTTGTAATTGTACCAGTTTTATCTAAAATCAATACATCAAGGTCACCGGCTGATTCAACTGCTTTACCTGATTTAGCAATTATGTTTTCTCTTGTAACCCTGGTCATACCGGCGATTCTAATCGAGGCTAACAAAGCTCCAATTGTTGTCGGCATTAAACCAATCAAAAGAGCAATTAAGTTAGCAACATCAACATTCATATCAACATACATTCCAAAAAATCGCATTGTAACAACTGCTGCCAGATAAACAAAGGTAAAACTGGCTAAAAGCAGGGTCATTGAAATTTCATTAGGAGTTTTCTGTCTGGCGGCTGTTTCTACCAAACCAATCATTCTATCTAAAAATGACTCTCCCACAGCAGCAGTAACTTCAATTTTAAGAACATCACTTAAAACTTCAGTACCTTCAGTAACAGAGTTTCTGTCACCGCCACTTTCTCTAATTACAGGTTCTGATTCTCCTGTAATTGCTGATTCATCAATAGAAGCACTCCCCTCAACAACTTCTCCATCACGGGGAATAATATCTCCTTTTTCTACAAAGACATAATCCCCTTTTTCTATATCTTCTCCAGCTACAACATCATAATCTTCCTCTGTTATATCATCTAATTTAATATCCTTATCTTTCAGTCTTTTACCTTCACTTTCTACCTGTAAGGCTTTCAGACTATCGGCATGAGCCTCACCCTGCAGTTCGGCTAAAGATTCAGCATAATTTGCAAATAATAGAGTAAAGACTAAAATCAATGTAATCGTCAAATAATACCAGGTAGGTTCCTGGCCATTAAATAGAGGTGGATAAATAGTTAGTATAATCGTCAGTATTGTACAGAGTTCTACAACAAAAAGAACCGGATTTTTAATTAAATATCCTGGATCTAATTTAATAAATGACTGTTTTATTGCTGTCAACTGTTGTTCCCAATCTATATCAAACATCTTACAACCCTCCATTTAGCATTTCTGCAATCGGTCCTACTGCTAATGCAGGCATAAAGATTAAGCCACCAATAATAATCATTACACCAACAAATAAAATCAGAAATGATAGATTTTCTACTTTTAACGTTCCTTCAGTTTCAGGACGTATTTTCTTTTTAGATAAATAACCTGCAATTAAAAGCTGGCCAAAAATCGGAAAATATCTTCCCATTAATATTGCGCCACCATTAAGCAGATTATAGAATACAGAATTGTCCATTAAACCTTCAAAGCCACTTCCATTATTGGCGCCGGCAGAAAACATTTCATATAATACTTCTGAAAAGCCAGTAAATCCTGGATTATTAATGGCTTCTTTTCCAGCTTCAGTGATTACTGCAATAGAAGTCGGGAATAAAACTAAGACAGGCAGTAACAGAATGATTAAAGCTGCAATTTTAACTTCACGCCATTCAATCTGCTTACCTAAATACTGTGGGGCACGACCGATCATCAGCCCAGCTATAAAGACACAGATAAAGATATAGGTCATCAAATTAAGCAGACCAACACCAATTCCATTATAGAGACCATTCATGGCCATTGCTAAAAATGGTCCTATACTTCCCTGGGGCGTATAACTATTATGCATACTGTTAACTGCTCCATTGGTTGTTGATGTGGTAGAAACTGCCCAGAGCGAACTTAAAAGGCTGCCAAAGCGTGTTTCCTTACCTTCCATATTACCCAGGCTCTGATCTATAGTTATGTTTTCTTCTGCCATTGTAACGGCCCTGTTTTGCTGCATTTCTCCACCAGCAGTAATCGAAAATAGACCGACAAAAATCACAAATAAAGCACCAATTAAAATTACTCCGTGTCTTCTTTTCCCCATCCAGATGCCAAAGGCATAAATAATGGCAATCGGACTGGCCAGCATAATCAGATTAAGCAGAATATTTGACAAAATAGTAGGATTTTCAAACGGATGAGCTGCATTGGCAGCAAAAAACCCACCACCATTTGTTCCTAAAGTCTTGATCGCTTCTATTCCAGCTACCGGGCCAACCCGGATTGTCTGTTGAACTCCTTCAATTGTATTAACAACAAGCTCGCCACCAAACCATTGAGGCGAACCCTGAGAAATTAAAATTACTCCGATAACAAAAGAAACAGGGAGTAAAAATCTGATTAAACCTTTAATTAAATTAACATAAAAATTTCCCAGTTTACTATTTTCTTGATTCTGAATTCCTCTAGTAAAGGCCGGGGCAAGCGCCAGACCGGTACCTGCAGATAAAAACATGGCCAGACCAACAGCAAAAAGCTGACTAAAATATGATAATGATTCTCCAGCATAATGCTGCTGATTTGTATTGCTGACAAATGTACTTGCTGAATGAAAAGCCTGATGCCAGCTCATACCTTCTAAATCAAGAGGATTTAAAGGTAATAAATTCTGGAATTTAAAGACCAAAAACAAAAAGGCAAACAAAATACCATTAAAAATAAGTAAAGAAAATAAATACTGCTTCCAATTCATCTCTTTGTCCCGGTCAATATTTAAAAATGAAAATATCTTACTTTCCAAAAAATTAAACGGTTTATCTAATTTTTCAATAAATTTAAGTTTATTCGGTAACTCACTCTTGCTTTTTGTTTCTTTTCTATAAATCCAGGCTATATATTCTCCAAATAAATAAATTAAGGTAAATAATAGTAGAAAAAAGACAAGTAAAGCTAATATATTTAGCATTTTATCACCATCCTTTTAAAACTTTGTTGGGAAAAATAATACATAGGTAAGATAAATAAATACAAAGATAGTAACTACTCCTAAAATAATATTACCCAGATCCATTTAACACCACCCCTG
>JBNJEB010000149.1:0-3515 GCA_051745425.1 Bacillota bacterium | reverse complement strand
GTATGTAAAGCCAGAAGTCCTAAATGTGATATTTGCAGGTTAAAGAATTACTGTAAATTTTATCAAGAGAAAGGGGAGTAAAAAAATGAAAAGAAGAAACTTATTAATGGTCTTGGCTCTTGCGTTTGTTTTAATGGTAGGTATGACTTTTCAAGTTGAAGGTGCCTCTTTAAGCCAGGGAATGGAATATTTTAATAATGGTGATTATGAAAGTGCAGCTTCTGAGTTCAGTGATTTGATTGAAGAGGGCGAAGAAAGCTGGCAGTTATATTATTTTGCTGGTCTTAGTTTTAATAAGATTGGTCAACCAGAAACAGCAATACCTCATTTTGAAGATGCTTATGAATTAAGACCTGATGATTATAAAACAGTTGTTAATTATAGTAGGGCTTTATACAGGTCAGAATCTTATGAATTGGCTTATGAAATTTTAACTGATTATGATGGAGATATCCTTGATACTCAATATCATAATTTATTAGGATTGATTTATTCAGCTGAAGGTGATATTGAGGCTGCAGAATCTGCATATTTAGATGGGATTGAACATGGAGATAATAATCCTTATGTTTATAATAATTTAGGTCTGCTTTTGTTAGAAGATGGGAGATATGAAGAAGCTGTTGAATTTCTTGCTGAAGCAGTTGCTTTAGAGCCAACTGTACCATATATCTATAATAATTATGGTATTGCTTTATTAAATACTGGTTCTGAAGATGAGGCAATTCAGGCATTTGAGAAAGCACTGGAAATTGATTCAGACTATAGAAAAGCTGAAGAAAATTTGAATAGAATTCAGGGGGAATAGTAATGAAATTAACGGATGATAGGTTTCAAGGCTTTAATAATTATGAAACTGGTCAGGTATTGAAAGGTAGATTGCCCAGGGGAGAAGATTTATTGGAGACTCTAACTGATTTAGTTAAAGATGCAAATATCCGTTCAGGCCATGTAAAGGTCTTAGGAGCTTTGAAAAATGCTAAAATTGGATATTTTAATCAGGATGAGAAGAAATATTATTACCATGAATTAGACTCAGGAGTTGAAATAGCTCACTGTCAGGGTAATATTTCTCTGCTTGACGGTGAGCCCTTTATCCATGCCCATATTATTGTAACTGATTCAGAAGGAAGAGCATATGGTGGGCATTTAGCTGAAGGCTCTAAAATTTATGTTGCTGAAACAATTATCCAGGAATTAATTGGAGAACCACAGATTAGGGTTGAAGACCCTGAAAGCACTCTTTCTTTATGGGAAGTGTAAGGATGGCAAAAAAGATATTTGTTCTTGATACCAATGTTTTATTAATGAACCCAAGAGCAATATTTTCATTTGAAGATAATGATGTAATTATTCCAATGGCTGTTTTAGAAGAGATAGATGATCAAAAGAATGAGTCATCTGACCTGGGCTATAATGCCCGAGAAACATCAAGAATACTTGAAGACTTAAGAGAATTAGGGCGACTTGATGAAGGTGTTGAACTTGAACAGGGTGGAATTGTTAAGATTGTTATTAATGGTCATACAAAAGAATTACCTGAAAATATTAATTTAAGTAAAATGGATAATAGAATAATAAATGCTGCTTTAAATTTAAAAAAAACTAGCGATAAAGAAGTAGTGCTTGTTTCCAATGATATTAATTTAAGGCTGATTGCTGATGCATTTGGTCTTAAGGCAGAAATGCATAAAGCAGATAGATTAACTGATGAAGACCTTTATACCGGATATACTCAGTGTGAAGTTAGTGGCGATAAGATAGATCAGTTTTATCAAAATGGCCATCTTAATATAGAAGATTTAGATAGTGAAATTGATTTTCATCCTAATGAATTTATTAATTTAACTACACCTGGTCAGGGTTCTAAACAATCTGCTTTAGGAATAATTGAGGAAGATAAATTGGTCAAGTTAAGAAATGAAAAAAGATCTGCATTAGGTATAAAACCATTAAATAGAGAACAGACAATGGCAATGGAACTTTTATTAAGAGATGAAGTAGAATTAATTACCCTGGCTGGTAAAGCAGGTACAGGTAAAACATTACTTGCCGTTGCAGCTGGTCTGGAAAAAGTATTAAATGAAAAAAAATATAATAGAATTTTAGTTGCCAGGCCAGTTGTACCAATGGGTAAAGATATTGGCTTCTTACCAGGAACTAAAGAAGATAAACTGCAACCCTGGATGCAGCCAATCTTTGATAATCTGGATTATATTTTAAAACAGAATAAAAACTCAGATATTACTTTTAATAAATTAGTTGAAAAAGATATGATTCAGATTGAACCATTGACATATATAAGGGGAAGGTCTGTGCCGGATCAATTTATAATTATTGATGAAGCTCAGAACCTATCCAAGCATGAAGTAAAAACAATTATTACCAGGGTCGGTAAGAACTCAAAAATTATATTAACTGGCGATCCATTTCAGATTGACAATCCATTTTTAGACAAGCAGAATAATGGGCTTTCTTATTTAGCTTATAGATTGAGAGAAATAGATATTACAGGGCATATTATGCTTGAAAAAGGTGAAAGATCTGAATTAGCCAGAATAGCCAGCGAAATGTTATAAGCAATAAAGGAGGACTCAGTTAGTGTTAAAAAAGACAGCAATAATTACAACTATAATTATTATATTAATTTCTATATTTAGCATTACAGGTTATGCCCTAGAAGATGTAAAAAAATATTACTATCAAGGTCAATATGATAATGCGATTAATAGGCTGGAAGAAATATTAGATAATATTGAAGATAATGATCGATCTCAAATAAATGAAGAAATAAGTGAATATGAGATTTATAGAAATTTAGCGATTATTTATTTAGATAAAGGTGATCAGGAGTCTGCACTAAGTAATTTTCGAAAAGCCGAGTTCTCTAAAGCTGGTTTTAAAGCTATTTTAGAAAATGCCATAGCTTTATATAATGCTGGCTGGTATAATGATGCTGAAGAAAAATTTAAAAAGATATTTGCTGAATATAATAATGATTTAAATGGCAATAAAAATTATGTTAGCCATTTATATTATTTTGCTGGTTTAAATTCAATTAAATTAGGAGAATATAATAAAGCTATAGAAAGATTTCAGAAAGGAATATCTTTTGATTCAGGCTATATCCAATATTATATTGGGATTGGAGAGATAGCAGAAAGTACAGGGGATATTGTTCAGGCTGCAAGAAATTATGGAGAGGCTTTTAGTAGAGATACTTCTTTAACTTATCTTTTACCTATTATTGCAAGAGGGTATGAAGAAAGAGGAGATTACTATCAGGCTTTTCAGTTCTGGCAGAGAAGTATTAGAGTTGGAGTTGAAGAAGATTATGCCAGGCAAAGAACAGATATGTTAAGAGATAAATATCCTGAATTAAGACCGGATCCAGACAGGGAAGTGCCTGAGCCAACCTGGCGAGATGTTAAACCAATTAATGTTAAGGATTCAACACCTGAAATAGATGTTGGGTTAATAAATAATGTTAGTAATTTGAGATTTCAAGTAGATTC
>JBNJEB010000148.1:0-3526 GCA_051745425.1 Bacillota bacterium | reverse complement strand
TATGAATAAAAATCAACTTTTACGTCGATTACCGGCGGTCAATGATATAATCAAGCATCAGAAAGCAGACCAGTTAACAGAAGAGTATAACCGGGATCTCATAATTCAGGGGATCCGAGATGAGCTGGAATATCAGCGCCGCATAATTTTAAAGTTAATAGATAAAGATCAGTTTGATCAGGCTGAAGCAGAAGTCGATTCGTTAACGGTAGCAGGACTTCTTGACAATATAGCCAGTAATTTAGAGAAAGAATTTAGACCCCAGCTGGCCCCAGTAGTTAATGCAACTGGAGTTATTGTTCATACCAACCTGGGCCGCTCTCTACTTTCAAAGGAAGCTAAAGAGATGGTCGAAATGGTGGCCAGTCATTATAATACGCTAGAGATAGATAGGGATACCGGTGAAAGAGGTTCCCGTTATGACAATGTGGAAGAGCTGATCTGTCGCCTGACTGGAGCTGAAGCAGCCTTTGTTGTCAATAATAATGCAGCAGCAGTTCTCCTGGCTATTTCAACCTTTGCTGCAGGCAAAGAGATTATTATTTCCAGAGGAGAACTTATTGAAATCGGTGGTTCCTTTAGAATCCCGTCTGTTATGGAACAGGGAGGGGCAGATTTAGTCGAGGTCGGGACCACCAATAAAGTCTATATTGAAGATTATGCCCGGGAGATCAATGAAAATACCGGGATGTTGCTTAAAGTTCATACCAGTAATTATAAGATTGTAGGATTTACTGAAGAAGTTGGTCTCGATGAATTAGTCCAGCTGGGCCATAAACATGATATCCCGGTTCTTGATGATCTTGGCAGCGGGGTCTTCCTTGATATGACAGAATTTGGCCTAGAAAGAGAGCCAACAGTCGCCGAAAGGGTTAAAGCTGGAGGGGACATCGTAACCTTCAGTGGCGATAAGATCCTGGGAGGTCCCCAGGCTGGAATTATTGTCGGCCGGAAAGATCTAATTGAAAGGATGAAAAAATATCCACTGACCAGAGCTGTTCGGGTCGATAAATATACATTAGCTGCCCTGGAAGGAACTCTTAAAGCCTATCTCAGGCCAGAGACTGTAATTGAGAAAATTCCAACCTTAAATATGTTAAGTCTAGACCGAGATGATTTAAGGAAGCCGGCCGAAAAACTTCAGGCTTCTCTAAAAGAGATTTTACCCCAGGGAGCTAAATGTCAGATTGAAGATGATATTTCCAGAGTTGGTGGCGGAGCCTATCCTTTATCTGAGCTGCCAACCCTGACTGTTACAGTTGACTGGCCAGAAATTGGGGCTTCAAAAATGGCTTCAGCCCTTAGAGCTCATTATCCTCCAGTCTTTACCAGAATTAGAGATGAAAAACTGATCATTGATTTAAGGACTTTACAGGAGGGCGATCAGGCAATAATTATTGATGCTTTTAAAGAGCTGGAGGTCAGATAATATGAAAAAGAAAAATATTATTGTCGGTACAGCCGGCCATATCGATCATGGGAAAACAACTTTAATCGGTGCTCTAACAGGTGCCGATACTGATCGGCTCAAAGAAGAAAAGGAACGGGGGATCTCAATCGATCTTGGATTTACTGGTTTTGATCTCTCAGATGAGATCCATGCCGGGATTATAGATGTTCCTGGCCATGAGAAATTTATTAAGAATATGCTGGCAGGGGCTGCAGGAGTAGACCTGGCCCTGCTTGTAATTGCAGCAGATGAGGGCATAATGCCCCAGACCAGAGAACACCTGGCCATCCTGGAGCTTCTCCAGGTTAAATATGGAGTGGTTGCAATCACCAAAGCAGATAAGGTCGAACCTGACTGGCTGGAGCTGGTAGTTGAAGATGCCAGAGACCAACTGGGAGATAGTTTCTTAAAGAATGCTCCCTTTATTCCAGTTTCGGCAATAGACGGTACCGGGCTTGATAAACTGGAAGAAGCTCTCTTACAAGAAGCCTCAAAAGTACCTGGTAAAGATGAATCCAGTAATGTTTATCTGCCAATAGACCGGGTCTTTACAATGTCAGGCTTTGGGACAGTTATTACTGGCACACTGGTCAGCGGAACCTTAGAAACAGGCAGTCAGATGCTAATTTATCCAGATAAAAAAGAGGCCAGAATCAGGAGTATCCAGGTTCATAATCAAAAGGTTGAGGCCGCCTATCCTGGTGAAAGAACCGGGGTTAACCTGGCAGGTATCGATAAAGAGGAGATTGAGCGAGGCGATGTCCTGGCAACTCCTGGAAGTTTAATCGCAACCTCAAGACTGGATGGTCGGGTTAAACTTCTACCATCATCACCGATGATCCTTGAAAACGACACCAGAATCCGTTTTCATATTGGAGCCCGGGAGGTTTTAGGCAGAGCTTATCTTATAGATAAAGAAGAAATCTTACCTGGAGAATCAGGGCTGGTCCAGTTTCGCCTGGAGGAGACTATCGTCTCCAGATTTAAAGAGAATTTCGTAATCAGACGGTATTCGCCGATGATAACTATCGGAGGCGGCAAGGTTTTAGAAAATTCGCCGCCAAGAAGAAAACGCCATGATGCTGCAGCTATTGAAGAGCTAAAAATAAAAGAGAGCGGAACTCCAGCTGAGAGAATAGAACTTACCCTGAGACTGGCAGGCAGACCATTAAAAATTAATGATCTGATTGAAAGAACCGGTCTTTCAGAGACAGAAATTAATAAACATCTCAAAGCTTTAATAGATTCAGCTAAAGTTTATGAACTTTCCAAATACCAAAAATCAAGTTATCTGGCAGCCGAGCCGAAAGAACAGGCTCAAAATGAAATGATTGAGATAACTAAAAATTACCATCAAAAACAGCCATTGCGCCCAGGAATCAGCAGGGCTGAACTCAGATCCAGCCTCTCTGTTGAGCTTAATACCAATGAATTTAATCAACTGGCAGAGGAACTGGAAGAAGCAGGAAAACTAGAGCTTTCCCAGAAGTATATTAAAGAGGCTGGTTTTGAAGTTGAATTTTCTGGCCGGGCAGCTGAGATAAAAGCAGGAGCTCTCAAACTCTTTGAAGAAAATAAATTTAGTCCCCCTGAAATACCAGACCTGGCTGAAGCTTTAGATGAAGATAATCAAAAACTGATCAGAGAAGTAATTGGGGCCCTTGAGGAAAATGGCAGATTAATCCGGCTGACAGAGGATCTTTATTTTACAGAAGAGGCAATCACCCAGGCTGAAGAAAAACTAAAAGAATTCTTTTTGCAAAATGATAGCCTTGAATTAAGCCAGTTTAGAGATATAATTGATAGTAGCAGGAAATATGCATTACCTTTACTTGAATATTTTGATGAGCAGGGAATAACCTATCGTGAAGGCGATAAAAGGTATCTTAAATAATTAGAAATAGCTTCAAAATCATCTGAGATTGCTTTACAATCATAGCTTAATATATTATAATATAAGAGGTTAGCGGGAATGGCTGGGTCCATGGTGGACTCCACGGACTTCAAATCCGCTGGCGGGCCGGGTAGCCGGTCTGTGGTGGGTTCGATTCCCACACATTCCCGCCAAAATTATCT
>JBNJEB010000147.1:0-3572 GCA_051745425.1 Bacillota bacterium | reverse complement strand
ATCTATCTCTAAAATAACGTCATAGGGCTGTAAACCTGCTTCTTCAGCTGGACTATTTCTAACAACATCAAGTACAACTACACCTTCCTGACTTTCAAGGTTAAGATGTTCCTGAATCTCTTGAGTTACCTCCCGATAATAAACTCCAAGCCATGGTCTTTGCACAACGCCATGCTCTTCAAGATCATCAATGGCAAACTTAACCTCATTAACTGGAATAGCAAAACCGATACCCTGGGCTCTAGTGGCAACAGCTGTATTAATTCCGATTACTTCGCCATCAATATTAAGCAGTGGTCCTCCACTATTACCAGGATTGATAGCTGCATCAGTCTGGATTAAGTTCCGATAATTTCTAACTCCATCCTGCCCTGGCACCTGAATCGGCCGGCCAAGGGCACTGACAACTCCAGTGGTTACTGTATGATCAAAGCCAAGTGGATTACCGATGGCAATCGCCCATTCACCCTGGCGAATTTCATCAGAATCTGCCAGCGGTATAGGATTAAATTCAATATCTGCATCGACCTGAATTATTGCTAAATCAAGACCCTGATCTGCCCAGAGGACCTCAGCTTCAAAAGGCTCCTCATGGCCTTTAATAGTTACATAAATTGAGTCAGAACCCTGAATTACATGCTGATTGGTGACTATATAGCCATCTTCAGACACAATAAAGCCTGAACCAAAACCTTCTCTTATCTCAGGTTCATCATTATCTTCTGGGAATTCCTCAGGGAAGAAATAACGGAAGAACGGATCATTATAAAATGGATGACTACTATCCATGGAAACTTCTCTCTCAGTTGAAATCATAACGACACTCTCATCAACCTCACTGGCAATATCAGCTACAATATTATTACTGCCAGGAACCATCTCATCCTGAGCGTTAACTGCACCTGCAAAAACAAAGGTAAAAATCAGAGCAGAAACAAAAGCAAGCTTAATCGACTTTCTCAATCTCATTACTACCACTCCTTCATTTTGTAATATCTTGTTTAGATTCTATTTTAATTATAATATATCAGCAAAATCAAGTCAATCAATTAACAACCGAAAGTGATGTTAGCATTTATCCTAATTGCTGCTATTACTTATACTATTTGCTGCTGTCACTCTCATTATTTTTTAGCTGTTTTATAGATAGAGCAGCAAGCTGATGGTTTGGATAATAGATAGTTTCTTCTGCAGTTTCAATTACTGTTACAAAGGTTTTAATCGTTCTAATTCTCCCCTTTTTTTCTTCAAAATTTATAAGCATACCTGGATGGAGATAAGATTTAAGAGAATGCCTGGCAATATATGCTGAAATCAACGGTCTTCCGCAGATTAGCACTATAACAAATAAAGAGACCAGAATACTCCCGCCAATTATTAAAAAACCTGCCAGAGAGATAAAGGGAACAATATTAAAGTAATCAACTATAGCCAGCAAAGTTATTATAATTAGAATAATCTTAATAAAGACAGCAATTTCATGACTGTGCTGAACCCCAATTGATAATATAAAGTTCTCGGTTAAGCGAGCCGCCCTTCTGGCTATATATATTCCCAATGAAAGAATAACTAATGCTACTAATATCTGGGGAATATAAGAAATAAAATTCTCTAGAAGGTTATAAGCTGCTGTTAGACCCAGAGTTTTAGCAGATAGCATAAGAGCCGTCACTATTATCAACCAGTAAATTGCCTGGCCAAGAAGCTGAGATGGCTTCCAGCCCCGTTCTCTTAACTCCCTCTCCCTTGAATTTAATTTTCCATACCAGATCCGATTAAAAGCAATATCTATACCTGCTACTCTAATTCCTAACTTGACTAACTTTCTTATAAAAAGTGCAACCAGCCAGCCAACTATAAAAATTGCCAGACCGGCAAAGAACGTTGGCAGATAATTCAAAAATGAAAACCAGTAATCTGTTAGCTGCTGATAAAAATCTGTAAACATCACCTATTCCTCCTCTTCTCCAACCCGGTTAAGCCAGTCAATTAGCTTAAAAATTTTATTTATTAAAGTACCCTGAGTCTCTTCAGCCTTATCAATAATTGATTCCAACTGCCTTTCAAATCTATTGGCCTTTTTGCCAGCCCTATACCAGATATAACGGCCTTTCCGGAATACTATATCCAGCTGGGATTCCCACTGAAAAAGGCCTTTTGAGACTGTCAGGTTGACGTTTTCAAGAGATTGAAAACCAAGTCCGGCAACCTGCTGAACTGATCTAAATGGATGGAAGACAGCCCTGCTTCGATCTAATATTTCTTGAATAGTCATCTGCCTTTCAATCTCTACCCGGGCCAGTAGCCCCAGGCTAAAGACTCTTAAAATAACTGCCAGGATAAAGAGAAAATGGAGACCTTCAAGTTCAATAAAATTAACTGTCAGGCTTAAGTCAGCTGTTAAACCGGCTATTACTCCTCCAATTATCGGGGCAATAGCAGCAGCAAGCCCGGTTCCAGCAGCAAATAAGCCATAATATGCTATCCGGTATCTCTCCCTAGCAAGTTGCATTAATAATAATGAAGTAGCCAGACCAATCCCGGACCAGAAAACCCCGGTAAGTAAGTTAATTACCCAGAGCAGATTATAGCTATCTGCAGAAGTGAAGATCCAGATAATCGGCAATAAACCAGCCCCCATTGAGGAAAAATATAATAATGACTTACTCCCAATCCGATCAACAAACTGACCCCAGTATTTCATCCCGATAATATTTGTTGCTGCTGCCGCCAGACCGAATAAAGATATTAAAGTAAAAGGAAGCTCCAATGTATTTATCATATAGACTGAGAAAAATGGACTGGCCAGACCAACAGCAAAAGCCCAGGCCATACTGAAAATTATAAGCAACCTGAAATTTTTATCCTGAAGTGGTATCTTTAGATTTTCAAAAAGGGTACTGGGGTCGGCTTCTTCAGTTTCAACCCCGGCTGATATTTTTACCATCAGGAACCAGGAAATAATCCCTGAGAAAAGTGTAATAATAAATAATATTGAATAACCTGTTAAAGGCAGACCTGGATAGCTGCTATGCCAAAAATCTATCCAGAAACCTGCTAAAAGCCCTGCTGCCATCGCAGAAAATCCAGCATACATATTTCGCCTGCCAAAAAAATTTCCACGTAAATTTGCTGGTATTATCAATGAAATCCAGCCCATCCAGGAGACATTACTAAAGGCAGCGGCCAGACTTGCCAGCAGAAGCAGGAAGAAGAAAATAGCAATGACAAATTCCCTCTTGAGATCGAAATAGAGATACAGAGGAATGGCAGCTATTAGCAGCCAGAAAAGTCTGTAAAGGCCTGCACTAATCAGACAGGCTTTTTTCTCACCACCAACTCTATTAATAAATACCGGTCCAAATATCTGGCCCAGATTAGCTATAGCCGGTAGCGAGGCTAAAAGCCCAATCAAATATTGAGACACACCTAACTCCAGAGCAAATCCTGTTAGATAAACTCCAGTAAAAATAGTAGTCATAACATTACTAAATAGACCATCTTTAATAGAATATGACATATCTCTCTTAATCAAAGTTTCATGATTTTCAGCCATCAAACCACCCTTTAAT
>JBNJEB010000146.1:0-3586 GCA_051745425.1 Bacillota bacterium | reverse complement strand
TAAAAATAATTTGATAATTGCGATAAAAATGGTATAATTTATTTACCTGAATTTAATCTTAAAATATTTTTCATAAGGAGAAAAATCATGAGTGAAAAAATTGCGATCGTAACAGATAGCACATCAGATTTGAAGAGAGAGGATCTTGATAAGTATGGGATTAAATCATTGCCATTAAAGGTTATTTATCAGGACAGGCAGTATCAGGACAGGGTTGATATTACCCCGAGTGAGGTTTATGAGGGGATGAAAGATGAAATACCAACAACTTCAATGCCTTCCCCGCAGGAGATAGAAGATCTTTATTTAGAGTTGAAAGAAGAAGGGTATACCCATATTATTTCTATCCATATTTCAAGTGGCCTTTCGGCAACTTACAGTAACTGCAGGATGGTTGCAGAACAGATGGATGGTATAGATGTAAAGGTTATTGATTCAAAGATGCTTTCAATGGGTTTAGGCAGGCTGGTACTTTATGCTAAAGACCTGATAGCTTCTAATGAAGAACTGGAATTTAATGAGATTGTTGAGAAGGTTGAAGCTAAAAAAGAGAAGATAGAAATCTTTTTTGTGGTTGAAACTTTAAAATATCTTAAAAAAGGTGGCAGGATCGGTAAGGTATCAGGTACAATTGGTGAATTATTAAATATAAAACCGATTATATCAATTGATGAAGATGGTGAATATTATACTTTTACAAAGGTTAGAGGTAGAAAAAAATCATTAAAGAAAATGTATTCAATTTTAAAAAATAGACTTGAAGATGGAAAAAAATATTGTCTTGATATTATGAATGCTGCAGCTCCTGAAGAGGCCCAGGATTTTTTAGATAAATTTAAAGAGGTTTCTTCAATTACAGATATTTTTATAGGCGAGATAAGCCCAGTTATGGTTGTTCATGCAGGCCCAGGTCTGCTTGGCCTGGCTTTGACAGAACTTGATGAGTAAAATAATAAAAAACTAGCCCGGGTAATACCGGGCTTTTTGTTATAAGATTAGAAATGAAAGGATAACTACAACCAGAATAGATGGTAATAGATTTCCTACTTTTATTTTGGCTACCTCTAAAATATTTAAGCCTATGCCAACGATTAAGAGGCCACCTGTTACAGTTAGTTGTGTAATAACTTCCGGAGTTAAAATCAGTTCAACCCGGGATGCAAATAAGGTTATAGTTCCCTGATAAATCAAGACAGGAATAGCCGAGAACATAACTCCAATCCCGGCAGTTGAAGCAAAGGCAATGGCAGTTGTGCCATCAAGTAATGATTTGGTAAATAAAAGAGAGGGGTCTCCCTGAATACCTTCCTGAATAGCCCCCATGATTGCCATTGCGCCAACACAGTAAATAAGGCTGGCCTGAACAAAGCCTTCGACAAAAAGATCATTTTGACCTTTGAATTTACCTTTGATTTTTTCTCCAAAACCCTCAAGGTGTGTTTCTATCTTTAGTAATTCTCCAAAAATACCACCAATTACCAGGCTGAAAATAACTATTAATAATTCATTTGAGCCTTCTATTGATAGGGCCATTTCAATACCTATTAATAAAACAGCTAGAGAGATTCCTTGCATTACAATTTTTTGAATATTATCAGTAAAGTTACCTCTAAAAAGGACTCCTAGAAAACTTCCGGCGATGATTGCCAGGACATTGACAAATGTTCCAATCATTCGAATTCCCCCAAATTATTTAAGAAATTTATTAATACCTGCTTCATTTTAGTATATAATCTTTATCGGGATGAAGCAAGGACTAATTATATTTACTGAAAATTATTTTAGAGAATTTATTCTGATAGAGTTTAATTCTTCTGCTGAGAATAAACCATCTTTATAAAGTTTTAAATATTCTTCAGATACTGAGCTATCAAATAATAATAAATCATCAGTATTAATTGTGATATTGATGCCTTTGCTAAATAAATCAGGGGCAGGGTGGTTATTTATAGTATCTACTGCTCCCAGTTTAATATTGCTGGTGGGGCAGATATTTAAAGTGATATCTCTATCTTTAATTAAATCTATAGCCTCCTGACTTTTAACTGCCTGAATGCCATGCTGGATTGCCTCAGGATTTAAAGTTTTAATAGTTTCTATAATCTGATCAGGGCCACAGAACTCGCCGACATGAGCCTTAATTTTTAATTTATTTGCTCTTGCAATTTCGTAATATTTACTATATAGATTAATTTTATTTACTGTTTCTAAATCGTATAGATCAATTGAATAGAAGACGCCGCTCTTAATTGCAGGGGTTACCCATTCATCCCATTTTATTTCAGGTAATACTCTTGCAGTGCCTAATTCTGGTCTAAAATGTATTTTTGGTGAGTATTTATCTTTAAGATTCTGGATCATAGTAAAATATTCAGAACTACTATCATAATATGAAATAAAGCTGGCATCAAGGCTGGCCTCTAATAAAATTACCCCATCATTAATGGCCTCTTCTAAAGCCAGTTTAAGCAAATCTTCTATCTCTTTTTTGGAGTTAATAAATTTTATAGTTTCATTATCTAAATAGGATGCCATCTCTTTAAGACCGTCCATTTTTTCAGGAGGAGGTTTTACCTGGCCATTAAAATAATTGTTGAACTCTTTAAATCGCATACCTAATAGGGCATGATTATGCAAATCACCTTTTGGAATAGCTTTGATTTTATTAAGGTCATGGTCTTTTAAGGCTTTAATAAATTGGGAGCTATTATTGTTATTTTCTCTTATTTTTTTTAGATTGTCTTTAATTTTGCCCATTATATTTCTCCTTTCAAATTATTAGTGTTATTGCAGGGATTATAGAGCTTATAGAGAAATGATTATAATAGGAGATGATTAATATGATACTCTCGAGTAAAGAGATTAAAAATATTATAAATGAGACAATTTCAGATTACAGTGATAATTGTAATATTATTTCTGAATGGAAAGAGCCTTTACTTGCTATAGCTTCCGCTGAGGATCTTTATTTTGGAAAACTTAAAAAAATAATCAGTGAAAAACATAAAACCCCTGCTGAATTATTACCTGGAGCAGAATCAGTTATTGCATATTTCCTTCCATTTATTAACGAAATACCTAAGTCTAATCAAGCTGGCAGAGACGCCTCATTGCTATGGGCAAGGGCTTATATTGAGACTAATCGGTTGATCTCGATTATCAATCAAAACCTCCAGCAGGAGATTGAAGCCAGGGGTTATAATTCAGCTGCTCCAGCTGCTACTGATAATTTTTCTAAAGATGATTTAATAAGTTACTGGTCCCATAAACATGTAGCCTGGATAGCAGGACTTGGGAGATTTGGTCTCCACAAAATGCTGATTACAGAGGCAGGCAGTGCTGGCAGAATCGGCAGTCTTGTTGTTGACTTTAAATTGCCTGTAACTAAAAGACCTGACCAGGAGTTTTGTCTTTATTATCAGGATGGCAGCTGTCAGGAATGTATTAGTAACTGTGTTTTTGGTGCATTAGAAAAAAATAAGTTTGACCGAGATTTATGTTATTCTATCCTCAGAAAAAATGCAGCCAAATATAATGGCTCAGCTGATGTTTGCGGTAAATGTACAGTCGGTGTTCCCTGCGCAAT
>JBNJEB010000145.1:0-3647 GCA_051745425.1 Bacillota bacterium | reverse complement strand
TTTACAGCAGTTGTATCTTTATTTTCAACAATAAGGACCATGGCATCTTCACTTAAAGTATGACTATGCCAGACAGCTCTCTTAATGTTATATAATTTAAGTGGCTCCATTGACCGGGCATAAATATTAGTGATTTTATTTTCGCCTTCACCTAGAAAAAGAATACAATTCCCCTTTAATAAAATGAAAACTTCGTCTGTTTCATCATGTCTTTGCATTTTAGTAATATTTTCTGGTAATAGTTCATCACAATAATTTAAAACAGCTACACGCCAGCTATTATAATCAATAACTGGACTGTAGCCTTCCTCATTGTAAGTTTTTATTTCAAGTAATTTCTTATCTATATCCATATTATCACTTTCCTGATAGATTACTTTTTACTTAAAACTACATTTATTTGATTGCTTCTGTTACTATCCAGTCCAGCAATAATCTCTCTGGAAATAAGTGCACAGTCATCTTTAAGCTGGTAATTAACTGGTTGTCCATTTAATTTAATTTCTTTAATTACATAATCTCTGACAGGTTGTTTCTTCTCATTAATATAAGTAATATTTAAAAACTTACTAGCAAAAATTGTTCCGATTCCTGCCTTACCAGCCTGATTAAATTGAGAAGGAACTAATTTAGGATCTAAAACTAAATCTCCTAATTGGCCTCGCACACCAAAAACTTCAGTTACCATTGTCAGTAAAAGCCAGCTGGCACTTCCAGTCAGGTAATGATACATGCCCTGGCCTCGCTGATTGATATATTCAGGAATTCCAGGATAAATTCTGCTGGTTTCAAAATCTTTACAATGCTGATAAATAGAGTCTATTACTTCATAACCAGCACTGGCAAAACCCTGTTTATAAAGTGCATTGCCATACATCACTGCCATATGGCTAAACATAGCACCATTTTCTTTATGACCATAGGCAAAACCAAATAGCCTACCTAAATTAGTTTTAACCTCTTTAAAATCAGTATTTAAGCGATATCCGCCAACTGATTTATCTTTTAAATAATGATCAACTGCATTAACAATCTTCTCTATCTGCTGATTTTCTGGAACACCGGCCATTATCGGAAAAACCTGACCTGTCAGTGTCATTCTAGTTCCCTTTGGATGATCCCCTTCTAGCCTCTGGCCATCATTATCGTAATAGCCATTATACCAGTTATAGCCCTCCTTATTTTCAATCCATTCATTTCTATTAAGGTGCTCTATAATCCAGTTGCCTTTAGTTTCTAAATCACTGACAAGATTATTAATTGAGACTTTAATCTTCTGACCAGAAATTCCAGACTGGCAGATATTATAATATTCATTTAAGAGTTGAGACTTATAGTCTACAGAATCATAATCCGCTTCAGCATTGATTGTATCAAGGAGAATTAAAAGTTCCCTGGCCAGTTCTATATTATCTACTGATTCTTTTTCTTTGAGATTCTTTAATAAATCAGCAAGCTCAAGGAGATTACTGCCATAAAGAGCTGTAAAGGCAACACTTTCCCCTTTATCTGCTGCCATATCTAAACCGTCATTCCAGTCACCATTCCTTAAGAGAAAGTTATTATTTTCGCCAACTTCAAAGAAATTGGTTAAATGCTGGACTAAAAAATGTTCGATAATATTTCCCTGATAAATATTATTGTCCCTATCTAATAAATGACTACCATTTTCAAAGTAACTCTGTTCTCTTAAAAGGAATTCTAAATCACCTGATTGGTCGATATAAAGTTTAGTTGTTAAAAAAGGCCAGGCTCCATGGTCCATCCAGACCCGCCTGATATTATTTCTATCTGCTTTAAATTCACCTGGTTCAGCGCCTATAATTGTGGCATTGCTACCATCTATTCTTACTCCAGAAAAATTATTATATAATAATTCCCTGACTGGTTCTGGTTCCATTAAGAGTAAGGCCAGACAGTCCTGCCAGAGATCTCTCCAGCCTCTTCCACCCCGACCATAATCATGACTGGGCAGGAAAGAACATCCATAAATTCTTCTAAGGATAGGCTGTAATGTAATCCACCTCATCCAGTTATTAAATTCACTGTCACCGGATTCAATCTGGACTGTATCTAATTTATTTTTCCAGAACTCTTTATTTTTAGCTAAATATTTATTAAATGCTTCCTGATTGCAGTATTTATTGGCCAAATCAACAAAATTGCTTCCAGTTTCATCAATCGCTATGCCAATAATATATGAAGTTATTTCACCTGGATCTAAACTGATATCAGCAAATCTTAAAGCTCCTATAGTTTCATAACCATCGATAGATTCACCAGCCTCCTGGTAATCAGTTGAATTGGCAACAATAGTTTCTGGCCATTCAAGATTTCCGCCATTTCCTATAAAATCTTCAATCACCGGGAAAAATCCTAAAGGTTTTTCTCCCTTAAAACTGCCACCAAATACTCCATAGGTTACATCATTAACAGTATGGCCTCTTTCATCAAAAGAGAGCGTCGGTTTGACAATAATACCGTAATCAGTTGTCTCTGTTCTATGAAGCAGAGATGTTACATGGCGATGATCTCTTAAATTATCAGCTGAACGACCATAAACTGGAATTGCAGCTGTTGGAGTTAAAGTTACAGGTTTAGATCCTGTATTGGTCAATTTAACCTCCATTAACTCCACTGTATCTTCATTTACAGGAACAAAATTTGTTATTTCAGACTTCAAACCTAAATCTGTGTTTTCTCTGATAATTTTATGCCAGAGTGGTCCAGCCTCTAATTTAACTTCCTCCGGATTATCTTTGGTAAATTTTTGAGAAAATTGAACAGCTGAATTCCCGGTAGCTGACCAAACTTCATCATTATCTGTATATACCCAAAAATTCCTGGCTGATTTAGTATTATGTAAATCTTCTAATGAGACAGGTTGCATTGCAAATCTATTCTGACCTGTCTTGATATCACCATGAAGCCGGGGTGTAATAGCCGACATCATCCCGGCTTCATTTGCCAGAGGAAAATATAGATAGTTGTTTTTATCTGGATTATCTAATTTGAAATCTCCATTTTCTCCAGTAAACTCCCATTTATCTTTATGTTTCATTTTATAACCTACTTTCATCCAAGATATAAACTATAACTAAAGTATCATTAAACTTTAATATCTATTAATTTCTAGATTAACCCTTTGTTGCACCTTCCATAACACCTTTAAGAATTGACTTAGAGCCAATTACATAAGCAGTTATAATTGGTAAAATTGCTATTATAACAGCAACCATAGCGGCACCATGATCAATCCCGGCCTGATCTGCTAATTTTGTCAGGGCAACAGGTATTGTCCACTTATCACTACTCTGCAATATTAAAAGCGGTTGCATTAATAAGTTCCAGGATCCTAAAAATGTTAAAACTGAAAGAGCTCCAACTCCTGATTTGCTCATAGGCAGCACTATCTTTAAGAAGATTTCAAATTCACCACAGCCATCAATTCTTGCTGCATCTATTACATCATAAGGAATCGAATTCATAAACTGAGTCATTAAAAATATTCCAAAAGGATTGGCTATACCTGGTATAATCATTGGATAAAAGGTATCTACCCAACCAAAGAAATTCATCATAATAAACCAGGGTATAATTGATAATAAAGCTGGAATCATCATTGTTGCTAACATTGAAAAGAATAA
>JBNJEB010000144.1:0-3664 GCA_051745425.1 Bacillota bacterium | reverse complement strand
GCTTTATGCTAAAAATCCTTTAAGAAATATTTGTAATCTGATATAATCTTTATAGATTAACTGGTTTTTTTCTTTATCAGGCAGGGATTTATCCTAAAATCTATAATTATATAATACAATCAGTAAAGAAAATTTTTATAACTTTAAAGGAGGTAATAGATATATGAAGATGATGTACGGTATGTTAATGGCTCTGTCACCTGCTGCCTTATTTGCCATCTATTCATACCGCTTAAAAGCTCTTTTATTAATTATTACCGGTGTCGCTTCAGCTGTTCTGGCTGAGGCTATTTATCAAAAATTAACCGGACAGAAGATTACAATTAAAGATGGAAGTGCTGCTGTAACTGGCCTGCTTTTATCACTGGCTGTTTCTATTTCGACACCGCTCTATGCTTTAGGTGTTTCGGCAGCAGTTGGAATTATTGTTGGTAAACAGTTATTTGGCGGTTTTGGTAAAAATATTTTTAATCCAGCTATTTTTGGCCGCCTATTTTATCTCTTTGCTTTTCCTGATTCTATTCTCCCCTGGAGGACCCCGGTGGATATGACTACTGCCGCCACCCCACTGGAGATAATGAGGGATACTGGAGAATTTACACCAATCCTGGATAATTTTCTGGGAACAATTCCAGGAACTATCGGTGAAATTTCAGGGTTATTATTATTAGCCGGTGGGCTTTATTTAATTTATAAAAATTATGCCCGCTGGAGAATCCCTGCAAGTATTATGGGGACTGTTTTTGTAATAGCCTTAATTGCTGGTGAAAATCCCTTATTCCATTTCTTTGCCGGCAGTCTAATGCTCGGTGCCTTCTTCATGGCAACTGATCCGATGACTTCTCCGAGATTTCCTAAAGGCCAGATAGCCTTTGGTATTGGAATCGGTATCATCATAATGCTTATGCGCTGGTACGGCTGGCAGACACCTGGTGAATATCATTTCACCGAAGGTACTACTTTTGCCATTATTATAATGAACTTATTTGTGCCCTGGTTTAATAAAATTTTTAAACCTAGCCGCTAAAAATCTTAGGATTAATATAAAAAATTGCCTCAACCTGATTTGATTCAGGCTGGGGCTTTTTATTTGGGGTCTTTTTTATTCTTTTCTCTTTTTTGATTTATCTTTTTTTCTTTTTTCTTCCTGGATTCGGCTTTCTTCTTTTTTCTACTATGAACAAAGATAACCAGCGAGGGTAGAAATAACATAAAGAGTAGAGTTAAGATGATAAATATTTCTGGCAGACCTATGATTGGTCTTCCACCTCCTGGTATTTAAACTGGATTCTTGAATTGAGAAATCGCTGATAATATCTTCTCCTCTTGCGAATTTCATGACTGGCAAAGAAAAATTGAGAAAAAGCCTCCCAGAGAAAGACCCAGCCTCCAATGAAAATACCTTCCATAAATAATGTGTAAAGCAGCTGGTTTCCTGCTGATTCTGGAAGTAGATAGGCTGCCAGCAGAAAAATTATACCTATCATGATATAGGTTACTGCTTTTCTGTATATTCGATTTAGTTTCTTTTTTATAAAATATAGTTCCATCTTAAAATTATTTTTGAGTGCTTTTTTACTTTTGGCTTCTTTTCTCTCATCTTGATTTGCCTCTGGCAGATAGAACCAGAGTTCATGATCTTTATTTAAGGGAATCTCATAACTTGCCCGCTCGATGAAATCAAAGAGTTCAGGAGCAAGTTCTTTCTGATTTATAGAGGAAGCATCCCAGTCATTATAAAGATGCTGGTAATTATTAAGGTTGACTTCAATTACATAATTATCATTTTCTTTATTAATATTAAAGATATGACTCAATTCTTTAGCTTCCTGTCTGGTTGATAAAAACATATATTAACACCACCTTTATTACATTTCTTTCTATCTGATTTTAACATTTTAAATCCAGTAACTGCAAATGTTTTTTGCAAAAGCAGGTTATTGTATTCTGGACTGGCTAAATATATATTAAGTATATGGATACCAATCGCTGGCTGAATTATTGGAGTAAGCTAACGGAGGTGGTAACCACTGGGTAACTATCTGATACCTGAAATTTAGAACTCCCCCATAATTACTCAATTCTAGGTTAATCTAATTTTCCTCTAAAGCCCATTTAATCCATAATTAACTTTGTAAATAAATTACTCGGGACTTTTCCGGGACTTTTACATAAAAAAAAGCCCTTCGAGTTAACTCGAAAGACTAAATTTCTTACATTATTTAACTTAAAAAATGGGGTGGACGATGGGTCTCGAACCCACGACCTCGGGAGCCACAATCCCGCGCTCTAGCCGACTGAGCTACGCCCACCATACAATCTATGATATATATTTACTGGTAAAAGTAAATGGTGCGCCTGGCAGGATTCGAACCTGCGGCCTACGGATTAGAAGTCCGTTGCTCTATCCAGGCTGAGCTACAGGCGCAAAAAATTCAGGGCAATTAAGTAATTCCCTTTACCCTGCACTGTATATATTATAATATAGAGTAGTATTTGTCAAGGATTAATTCCAATTATCCAGGATTTTTTTCATCTTCTTTAAGGCGTTGGCCCGATGAGAAATCCTGTTCTTTTCTGCCGTAGTTAGCTCGGCAAAAGTCTTGCCTTTTTCAGGAAGATAGAAGATTGGATCATAACCAAAACCATTGTCTCCCCTGAATTCAGAAATAATTCTGCCACAGCAGATACCTCTAACTGTCTCCTCCCTGCCAGTGGCTGGATCGACTAACGCTGCCACTGTAACAAAGCAGGCGGTTCTTTCTTCTTCTGGAAAATCTTTAAGTAATTTAAGGAGTTTTTGATTATTATCTGCATAGGTTGCCTCTTCGCCGGCAAAACGGGCTGAATAGATACCTGGCCTGCCATCAAGAGCGTCTACCTCCAAACCGGTATCATCGGCCAGGGTCAACAGGTTGCTGGCCCGGGCTCCGGCTCTGGCTTTAAGGAGGGCATTCTCCTCCAGGGTGGAGCCAGTCTCTTCAACATCAAGCTCAAGACCGAGCTGACCTGGAGCAACTATCTCATAATCTAACTCCTGATACTCATATCTGATTTCAATAATTTTATCCTGATTACCTGTTGAAATTAATAGTTTTTTCATGATTTAAACTCCTAAAGCTTCTTTTTGAATTTTAATAAGTTCTTCTATGCCTCTTTCACCAAGGTCTAACATTCGATTGAGCTGCTTTCTGGTATAGGGGGTTTCTTCTGCTGTCCCCTGAACTTCAATGATCCGGCCAGATTCAGTCATGACCAGGTTAAGATCGACCTGGGCCTGGCTATCTTCCTGATATTTAAGATCCAGGAGGGCCTTGTCATTGACAATCCCAATGCTGGTAGCTGCGATAAACTCACTAACTGGAGATTCTTTGAGCTCTTCTGTCTCCAGAAGATAGTTGATACTATCAAGCAGAGCAACAAAAGCTCCAGTAATTGAAGCTGTTCTGGTACCACCATCAGCTTGAATAACATCGCAATCAACCCAGATAGTCCTCTCCCCTAATTTATCGAGATCGACTACTGCCCTTAAGGAGCGGCCAATCAGACGCTGAATCTCTTTAGTTCTGCCACCAATTTTACCTCTGGCAGCTGCTCTTATTGAGCGACTCTGAGTTGCTCTTGGTAGCATTGAATATTCTGCTGTTAGCCAGCCCTGATTCTG
>JBNJEB010000143.1:0-3682 GCA_051745425.1 Bacillota bacterium | reverse complement strand
CTATAATTCTCTGAGGCTATTAAGTTCAGGCATCTACTTCTATATTGCAAATGTTTCTCATGTAAATTTTCTAAGTCTTTAGTATTATTCATTTTAACCATTAATTTTTCCTCCTGAATCTAACAATTTATTTTAGATAATTAAGAGCTGAACGAACATGCATCTCCACACCAGTCTTTAAAGTATCTTCATCTATATCAAATTTAGAATGATGATGAGGATAATCAGTTTCTTTCTCAGCATTACCAGTCCCAACAAAATAAAATACTGAAGGCACATATGATGAAAATTCGCCAAAATCTTCCCCGGCAAGACAGCGATATTCGGTTAAATTTTCAGTCCCACCAGCAACCTTTGCTGCAATTTCTTCTAAATCCAAAACCAATTCTGGATCGTTATAAACCGGCGAACTTGTTGCAGGATACTTTATTTCATATTCAAGGTCAGAAGAATTACAAACCCCGGCAACTATTCTTTCAAGCCTTCTTCTAGGCTTTTCGCTTGTATTTCTACCACCCTGATAAAGATATCTAATAGTTCCTTTAAGGTGAGCTTTTTCAGGGATTATATTTGTAGCATTACCAGACTGAAACTGACCAAACACAATAGTAGTTGCTTTCATCGGATCAATTTCTCTAGTCTGGATCATTTGAGCCTGCTGAATTATATTAGTTCCAGCAATTATAGGGTCCTTGGAAAGATGAGGAGCGGAAGTATGGCCGCCTTTACCTTTAATAATTATCTCAAACTCATATAATCCCCCCATAACAGCTTCAGGAGCAAGCCCTATTTTACCACTTTCTATCGGTGTCCAGAGATGAATCCCCATAGCCGCATCCACCTTTGGATCTTCCATAATACCTTCTTCTATCATAAATCTAGCTGCTTCTGTTTCTTCATTCGGTTGAAAAACAAATTTAATATTCCCTGCTAACTCATCTTTTTTCCGACTTAAAATTTTAGCGGCAACTAATAACATAGCTGTATGACCATCATGACCACAGGCATGCATTAAGCCTTCATTCTGAGAAGCATATTCAAAATCATTTTCTTCTTGAACAGGAAGGGCATCCATATCCGCTCTTAATAAAAGCGTCTTTCCTGGTTTCCCGCCTCTCAACAGACCTACTACCCCTGTTTTTGAAACTCCTTCAGTAACTTCAAGACCTAATTCTCTTAAATATTCTGCAACAATTCCTGCTGTTCTAACTTCCTCCCAGCCTAATTCAGGATGTTTATGAAAATCTCGTCTAAGATTAATCAATTCAGGTTCTAAATCTTTTATTTCCTCTTTGATATTCATATATTTCACTCCAGCCTATTATTTATATAGTAAATAATTTTCTTGGAAAATCAACAAAGCATTTACAACCATCTTCAGTTATATAAATCGGTTCACTATTTTCAAAGCCATATTCATCCAGCCAGATTCCAGGCATAAAATGAAATGTCATATTAGGTTTTAAAACTGTTTTATCTCCTGGCCTTAAACTGGCAGTCTGTTCGCCCCAATCAGGCGGATAATTAAGTCCATAAGAATAACCAACCCTTGATTCTTTAACTACTTTACTGCCAGAAATGGACTCTCTCCAATAAGCTTCTACCTCTTCACAGGTTTTACCTGGTTCAATAAAATCTAAAACTTTTTCTACTCCTTCTATAACTACCTTTGATATATCTAATAAATCATCAGGTGGCTCTCCAATATAAGCAGTTCTTGATAATGGTGCATGATATTTATACCTGCAACCTGCAAGTTCAAGTAAAACTACATCACCATTCTCATATTCCCTATCAGTCCAGGTCAAATGAGCCGTCGATGTTCTTTTACCTGATGGCATAATTGGAGCTATAGCCGGATAATCTCCTGTGAATTTATCGGTTCCTTTAATTTGCGCTTTGTAAACTTCAGCAGCAGCATCACCTTCTCTAACCCCTGGTTTTATATTAGAAATAGCCTTATCCATTACATTCTCAACAATCCTGGCAGCATCCTGCATATATTCTAGCTCTTTATCTGATTTTATCTGTCTTACAAGTGGGACAAGCCTTGTAGCATCAACTACCTCAGCATTATCAACTTCATCTTTTAATAGCTTATACGATCTAGGATTAAAATAGTAACTATCCATCTCAACACCAATTTTATAAGGATTGGATTCAAGGTCATTAATTATATTTAAGGCAAAACTAATTGGATGTTTTACTAAAGACTGCACGTAATCATCCTTGTAACCATAAATATTCTCTTCAGCTAACCAGGTAGTTAACCTTGCTCCATTACTATCCTGTTCTCTACCATACCAGACAGGTTCGTCTTTATCAATAAATACGATAACTCCCTGGGGCACATAAAAAGACCAGCCATCATAACCAGTTAAGTAATTCATATTAGCCGGATGGTTTACAAGCAAAACCTTCATACCTGCTCTATCCATTCTTTCTTTAACTTGTTTAAGTCTTGTCTGGTACTCCTCTTTAACAAAAGGTAATTTCATGGCAATCACTCCATTTTCATAAATGAGAGCCGGCAGCATAACTGCCACCGGCCCCAATTTATTTATATTTTACTTGCCGATGAACTTTATTTTTTTATCGGCCTTTATAGATCATAATCCTCTTTTGCATTTTCAATATCTTCAAGAATAGTATCTAACATATTTTGCCCAACATCACCGACATCATCTACATACTCATCCCAGACAGGTTCAGCAAGTTCTCTAAATGCAGCTCTCTCATCTTCGTTTAGTTCAATAATATTTATATCTGGATCATTTTCAAGAATAATATCTAAACGATCAGAGTTATATTCATTCTGCATTTCATAAATATACTGATTTAAGTCTGTAGCTATTTCACTAACAAGTTCCTGCATTTCAGGATCTAAACTATTCCAGAAATTAAGACCTGCTGAAACTCCACCGACATAAGGTACTGTTCCACCCCAGATCAAATAATCCTGCTGCTCATAAAATGCCATCTCTTCAATAGCGAAAATAGGGTTAACCTGAGCATCAATTGAACCTAATTGAAGACCACTATAGACTTCAGCATAATCCATCTGAACCGGGTCTGCTCCATAATTTCTATACTGAGCTGATAACATTGGATCAGGCATAACTCTTATCTGTAAGCCATCCATATCTTCAGGAGTTCTAACCTCATCATTTGTAGTCCAGACCTGCCAGCCTTCAGGGAATAAACTTAATAAATGAAGCTGATTCTCTTCAAATGCACCTGCAAGATCTTCATGAATTGCATCACTATTGGCAAGAACATCAGCAGTTAATTCTAAACTATCTGGCCAGATGTAATGTAATGAGAATAAACGGGCTTCTGGAACTGAACCTGAAACTACAGAAGGACTGGTCATTGTAAATTCAACCATACCCATCTGAGCGGCTTCAGCTAAATCTCCCATACCGGTACCTAACTGTCCATAGGGATAAATTTCTACTTCAATTTCCCCATCTGTTTCTTCTTCTATTCTCTTCTTGAATTCTTGAGCCCAGGCATCCTGAACACTACCTTCAATTTCTTCTAAGGCAATACTCCATGTTTCCTGTGCTTCTACCTGTTCAAATGACGAAAATGAAATCACCATTGCTAAAGCGACTATACCAATAAGGATATTTCTACTCAAACTTCTCATAATTAAATTCCTCCTTTTTTTTATTAAATG
>JBNJEB010000142.1:0-3692 GCA_051745425.1 Bacillota bacterium | reverse complement strand
TTCTCGTTTCAATTATAATGTTTACAGCTTTTTATTTAATGAGGAAAAAACCAGAATTTGATCTTAATAGTTAGCTCTTATCCGCTAAACTAAGAACTATAAGGTTATCTCAAGCTGTAGGATTAATTTTATGTATTTGCAGGATAATCTCACTATACCTTGAATTTAATATATAATAGAATCATAATATGAAAACAGTCGAGGTGGATTATATGGCAGAAGAATTTTACAGACAGAAAGCTAAAGAAGTTCTTGAAAATTTAAATACATCAATAGAGGGTCTTACTGCTCAAGAAGCAGAGAAAAGATTAGAAAAAGATGGGAAAAATGTTCTCGATGCCAAAGGAGAAAAATCATTAATAAAAATACTCCTGGAACAATTTAAAGATGTCCTGGTTATCTTACTTTTAGTGGCCGCAGTAATGTCATTTTTAATCGGAAGTTATCGGGATGGAACAATTATGGTTATTATTGCTGTAATTAACTCAGTAATAGGCTTTAGACAGGAATATAAAGCTGAAAAAATTATGGATTCTTTAAATAAACTGGTTAAGTCACCGTCTAAGGTTATAAGAGATGACCAGGTTGGTGAAATCCCCCAGGAAGAACTGGTTGTAGGGGATATCGTCAGTATGGAAGAAGGAGATAAGATCCCGGCTGATTTAAGAATTATTGAGTCCTTTAACCTCAGGACCAATGATGTTTCTCTAACAGGTGAATCAATGCCCCAGGAGAAACATTCAAACCAGATCAAAGAAGAAATGCCTTTAGCCGATAGGGATAATATGGTCTATTTAGGCACGACAGTTGCCTCAGGAACTGCCAAGGGCGTTGTAGTCAGGACAGGAATGGATACTGAAATGGGTAAAATAGCTTCAATGACCCAGGAAGAAGATAAATCTAAATCTCCCCTCCAATCCGAGCTCCAGTCAGTGGCAAATAAAATAGCAGTATTTGCAGTAATTATGTCCCTGGCATTATTTGGGATCAGTATTTTTCAGGGCTATGGGCTTAACTTTGCCCTGGTATATGCTCTCGGAATTGCAGTAGCTGTTGTTCCCCAGGCTTTACCGATGCAGGTTACAGTCGCCCTTTCCCAGGGTGTTGATCGTCTGGCCGGTAAAAATGCAGTAGTCAAAAAATTATCATCAGCTGAAACCCTGGGTTCAACAAATGTTATCTGTACAGATAAAACTGGAACCTTAACTAAAAATGAGATGACAGTTAAAAGGGTCTATTTTTCTGGCCGGGAATATGAGATAACAGGGCTTGGCTATAAGCCAGAGGGTGAAATTTTAGGAGATGATAATGAACCACTTACTGAAGAAGAAATTGATAAAATGGAAATCATCTTCGATACGGCGACAATGGCCTCCAATGCAGAGATCCATGAACCAGATGAAGAACATGCTGGCTGGTATGCAGTTGGAGATCCAACAGAAGCTGCCTTAATTACACTTTCAACTAAATTAGGCACCCGCTCCCCAGCTGAAGATAAAGAAAATCCTGAATTACATGAATTTAGTTTTGATTCAGATAGGAAGCGGATGAGCTCAATCAGAGGATTTGAAGACGGAAATCGCCTGAAGATGAAAGGGGCTTTAAGCTCTGTATTATCAGTCTCCAATCGGATTTATAAAGATGGAGAAATAGTTGAAATCACAGAAGAAGATAAAGAAAGACTAAATAAATTAAATGAGAAATATTCGAAAAATGCCATGCGGGTACTGGCAATTGCCTCTAGAAAATTAGAAGATGATGAGACCGATTATGTCTTAGAAGAGATAGAAAAGGATGTTGTCTTCCTGGGACTGGTGGCAATGATAGATCCTCCTAAAGAAGGGGTTAGAGAGGCCATCAAGGAATCCCATGAAGCCTATCTAGATACCTATATCATGACAGGTGATCATGCAATTACCGCCCAGGCAGTTGGTAAAGAAATTCGTCTTTCAGACGGGGAAGAGGATGTACCAGTCATTACAAGTGAAGATCTAAATGAGATGAGTGAAGAAGAACTCCGCCAGACTATGACTGAAAAACAGTCATTGATCTTTTCCAGGGTTTCCCCGGAAAATAAGCTCAGGATTGTTAAAAATCTCAAAGAACAGCAGAAAATTGTCGCTGTCACTGGTGATGGCGTTAACGATGCCCCGGCTCTTAAAAGTGCTCATATTGGGGTGGCTATGGGTCAGATGGGAACCGATGTATCCAAGGAAGCATCGGAGCTAATTTTACTTGATGATAGCTATCCAACCCTGGTCTATGCCATTAAAGAGGGTAGAACAATTTATAATAATTTAAAGAAGACGGTAATTGCCTCGCTAACAACCAACGGGGCTGAGTTAACAATAGTTTTGCTAGGCCTTCTGGCTGCAGCACTGTTAGGGACTCCAATTCCGATTCTGGCCATCCAGATTCTATCTATTGATCTCTTGGCTGAGATTTTACCCCTAACAGCCCTGACCTTTGATCCTCCATCCAAGCATATTATGAAGATGCCACCACGAAAACAGGAGGACCATATAGTAAATAAAAAGAGTTTTAGCGAGATATTGTTTCTGGCAATCTTGATGGGTGGACTGGCCTTTATTAATTTCTATTTATTTATTAATGGCCAGGTTGAGACAGTAGTCGAAGGGACCGGTCTTTATCAACGGGCCACCACTATCAGTTATCTAACAATTGTCTTTTCCCAGTGGGTCAATATTATGTCCCGGAGATATGAATTCGAAACCATCTTTAATAAGAATTTCTTCAGCAATAAAAAGATGCTCTATTCAATCCTAATTTCCATAGGAATGGTTTTACTGGTAGTCTATTCACCAGTTAATTCCTTTCTTGGTTTTGCAGGAGTCACCCTGGCAGACTGGAGTAGAATTGTTCTGGCCGGCGGTATTTTCCTTTTAGGCCATGAAGCTATCAAATTCATTAAGCGCCGGAAAGCAAATATAGAGTAAAGACTTTAAATCACCTAGACTAAAAGGAATCTTATATTATTTAAAGATCAAATCAAAAAGCAATTAAAAAACCTCCTCTGTGTCAGTAGATCTGTCATTATTACCTGGCAGATCTGCTATCATCAGAGGAGGTCTTATATTTTATTAGCCACCTTCTGGTTACCCCCTGGTAACCACCTCCGTCAAAAGCAATCCTCAAAAGCAACCTTCAAAAACAACCTGTCTGTCAAAAACAATCAAAAACCCGGGCTAGATCATCACCCGGTCTAGACCATCACTGACCTTCGAAAAACAATAATTGTTTAATCAACATTTTATTCCGGTATCTTCTCCAGTAGGTTATCTCAAACTCTGTTTTTTCCAAGATACCTACTGATAAATAAGTTATAACCATTGCCTTTATAATCAAGCTCTCTGGCTAACTGCTGCCAGGCTTCTTTCTCCTGGCAATCCAGTATCTGATATGCCTTCACAGCTTCAGCAAATTGCTGTCGATTTCTCCTCTGAACCTGACTATTAGTATAAGGCTGCTCCCAGCGCCTTCTGACATAATTAATTCCTCGCCAGCTTCCAAAGACCAGCTCATCAGAAAACTTCTTCCTTGCCTCTTTAGAACAGATGGGACCTTTAATTATAGCCATTCTACCCCTCCTTTAATTAAGTTACTCCAATCATACCCTATAATAACCAGAATAAAAGAACTGGCTTTTGCAAAATTTTAATATTTTAAATATC
>JBNJEB010000141.1:0-3711 GCA_051745425.1 Bacillota bacterium | reverse complement strand
CATAAAATTAAAGTCAACCCCTGGCTCAATTTCTCCCCAGGGCATTTCCATTTCTCTAACAGCAATATGCCGTAGCCAGTATCCTTCAGCTCCAGGGGCTCCACCATGTCCAGCCTCAGCAGATTCAGCTTTAAACTGGTGAAAATGAACAAAACCAGGTGTTTCTGGTTGATCTTCAGCTACAAATCTACCTCTGATTGCATCTCCAACATAGATTAACTGAGCGCCTGATTCATCTACCGGTCTATCATAGTGTAAAAATAAAGCTCTACCGCCTCCAATATCTACCCAGAGATGGTCAGGAAGTGGAGGATTTAATGGCCACTCATTAGACCATTTCCACTCGGTAGCAGAAGCTTCACCAAACTCTTCTACAGTATTATCAAATTGGGCAGGTGGTTCTGTTGGCATAAAATTGAAATCAACACCTGGTTCAACCTGACCCCAGGGCCTGTCTAAATCCTGGACTGCTACATGGGTTAGCCAGTAACCATCATCGCCTGCTTCGCCTCCATGACCAGCTGCAGGGGATTCTGCAAATAGTTTATGAAAATGAGTATAAGCTGGATTTGAAGGTCTTTCTTCCGCAAAAAATCTACCTCTTTTTGCCAGGCCAACATACATCAAATTTTCATTGAGAAATTCAGGATCAAAGGGATCATCAATATCTTCCAATGTTTGATTGAAATGAAGGAAAAAGGCTTCTTCTCCACCACCTAAATCAACCCAGAGATGATCAGGTAAAGGAGGTGTCAAAGGCCAGTCATTTTCCCACTGCCAATCTGTTATCGAGCCCTGACCTGCAACAACTGTACCAGTTAATAGTAATGTCCCAACTGCTAAAACAATTATAAAACTAAAGATTATTTTTTTATCAATCACTTTTCCCACCTCTTTAAAGAATTATGGATTACCAATTATTATACTTCCCACCATATCAATACCTTCATGGGGAAGACAAACTAAATAAAGAGTCTTTTCTTCAACAGGCATTGTAACTGTAACCTGTTCTTTCTCTCCACCACTTAAAGAAATATTAACAATTGGTTCTGCTCTATCTGTTCTTGAATGGTAAATTGTAAAAGTGTGAAAGGCATTACTTGGATTATTAACAATAAAGCTCACTTCTTCGCCAGGCTCAACCTGTATTTCTGATGGTTCAAAATAGAAGTTTAACATATCTACGACAATTTCTCTTGGTTTAGAAATTTCATCATTATCATTTTTCACTGGATTATCATTATCAATTAACTCTGTCTCAGGAAAGAATGCAGACCAGCCAAACCACATAACATCAAATACAACGATTTCTTCACCATTTTCCTGATAAACCTCTACAGTATTTAATTTTTCAATATATTTTGCTGTTAATTTTTCATTATTAATTAAAAAGGAAATTTCCCTGGCCTCTTTAATTTCATCTTTATTAATTGCAAATGGAATCTCATTATATTCGCCAGCAATTACAATATCTTTACGTTCTAACCTATCATCCTCAGTAATTACATCAAATACTAATCTATTGTTAGTATAATAATTACCAGAACTCTCATCCTCTATATATGAACCATAGGGATCTTGATCGTAATTTCTATTAAATCCTGTTTCCTGGGAAAGTACATTCACTTCAGAAAAGTTCTCTTTAATTAATTGCCACTGAGTCCAAAACAAAGGAACTCTTTCTAATTTTTCTCCAGTAATATCTCCAGTAATTGCCCTACCATAAATTTGTGGCCAATAACTATCAGTTTCTCTATCATACATTATAAGATTAGAGTTAACCAATTTTCCTGAAGTGCCAAAGGTTGTTTCTGACTTTAAAACCTCTCCTAAATAAGCTATAGCTGAACCTGTTAATGGACAGTACGTAATACTAACTTTTTCTCCATCAAATTCTTCATTAACTATTTCATGCCAGACCATTATTTTTTGAGGATATACATAAACTTCATCTTCACTCTGGAAAAGAAAAACTGCATCTTCCGGGTCTAATTCTTGATCAGCTTCTTCAATACCAATATAATTTGGCTCTTCAATAGGAGGTATACCATCAGGTGCAGGCCCTCCTGAAACAATATTCTCTGAAAGCAATTGTATTTTCTCTGAGTCTGCTCTAACTTCAATACTCCCTACTATAAAAACAGCAATCAAAACCAAAAAAATTATAAAAAACTTTTTATTAATATTAATTTCTATCCCCTCCTTTCATTAATAAAATATCTTTCTTGATTTAAGCTTACTCTGCTAATGTAATTTATTATGTAAGCAATCTAACATTTAAATAAAAAAAGACCCCCTCTCAGGAGTCTAAATTTTAACAACTGGTATCTCTCATTTTTATTAAGTTTCCTTTTTTAAACTTAACCTGTCCATGACCCATAGAAATATATCCGCTATTATCCAAAGATTTAAGCGTCAAACTAATAGTCTCCCTTGTAGAACCAATCATTTCAGATAATTCCTGATGAGTTAACTTCAAAGTCACTTCTTCTTTTTCGTCTTTTCCCATTATATTAGCCAGTTGAATTAATTTCTTTATTAATTTATCCCGTATATTACAGAGAGCCTGATTATAAATATCATCTTCAAGATCTTTAACTTTAGTGCAGATCAATTGCAGGATCCGTTCAGTTAAATCAGGATATTTTAACATTATTTCTCTAATATAATTTTTATCAATCACACATAAAAGTGCATCTTCAATAACCTCAGCAAAGACACCTCTTGGCCTCATTGAAAAGATATCAACTTCACCAATTATATTACCTGGAATTAGATATGATAAAGTTAATTGGCGACCTGCTTCATTTAGTTTATATATTTTTATTCTGCCCTGATGTAAAATATATATTACTTCTACTAAGTCATCAGGGGTAAAAAGAATATTTCCAGCTTTAACATTAATAACTTGAGCATTAGAGGCAATCTCATCAATCTGTTCCTGTGACAAAACTTCAAAAATATTTAACCCCTGAACACACTCTAACATCATATCCCCCCTCAAGTTAGTATAAATATTAAATTTTTGCATTTAATTATTACTTCTTCATCTAATAATAAATACCTTCTTATTTTAGTTAATTATTAATTTAAAATTAAATCTGAGGGTAGGATTATAATTACTATAAATCAGCTCCAAGATAATCGGCTACCGAATAAACATCTTTATCACCGCGGCCTGATAAATTAACAATAATTACTTGATTTTTATCTAAAATCGGAGCTAATTTTTCTAAATAAGCCAGTGCATGAGAAGATTCCAAGGCCGGAATTATTCCTTCTTTTTCAGACAATAGCTTTAAAGCTCTAACTGCTTCCTCATCAGTTGCCGATTTATATTCTGACCGACCACTATCTTTTAAGAAGCTATGCTCTGGACCTACTCCTGGATAATCTAAACCTGCTGAAATAGAATAGACTGGAGGTACATTGCCAGACTCATCCTGAAGTAAATAACTTTTGTAACCATGAATAATACCTGGATTACCTTTAGTAAATGTTGCTGCATGCTTTGAAGTATCAAGCCCTTCACCTGCAGCCTCCACGCCTATCATTTTTACTGATTTATCTTCTAAAAAAGGATGAAAAAGCCCAATCGCATTACTGCCACCGCCAACACAGGCTACAAGATAATCAGGTAATTTCCCCTCAGCCTCAAATATTTGTCTCCTGGCTTCTCTTCCGATAACTGACTGAAACTCTCTAACCATC
>JBNJEB010000140.1:0-3763 GCA_051745425.1 Bacillota bacterium | reverse complement strand
CTGGCAGATCTTCAGGTATAATTTATTATCTAATTTTATATTAATGACTTTCAAGATTGTTTTGAGCAACCAAGCCGCCGGATAGGCGGTTTTTTTATTTTGTTAACATTCTTTTAACATAAGAGAAATACTATTGTAACATTCAAATGCTATTCTTTAATTGCAGTAAGAGAAAACAAACTTATTAAGGGAGGCGTTTATTAATGTCGACAAAAAGAATCAGCGGTATTTTATTGGTGGCACTTTTAGTTTTTCTAGTTTCCGGGACAGCTCTGGCAGAGGTATCTTTAGAATCAGGTGGTGCATCTTTTCCATATCCACTTTATTCTACCTGGATGGATGTTTACACAGAAAATAATGATGTCAGGATTGATTATCAGTCTATAGGATCTGGTGGAGGTATCAGAGGGATTATTGATAAAACTTTTGACTTTGCCGGCAGTGATGCTCCAATGAAAGATGAAGAGCTGGAATCTGCAGATGGAAATCTCTTGCATATTCCAACAGTTATGGGAGCAGTTGCTGTAACTTACAATTTAGAAGGAGTAGATCAACAGTTAAAATTGAAATCTGAGACAGTCGCAGATATTTATCTGGGAAAAATAGATAAGTGGAATGACCCTGAAATTCAGGAAGCAAACCCAGATGTTGAATTACCTGATAAGTATATTGTTGTAATCCGCAGGTCAGATGGTAGTGGAACTACAA
Source organism: Bacillota bacterium (assembly GCA_051745425.1). Classification (GTDB taxonomy): domain Bacteria; phylum Bacillota; class Halanaerobiia; order Halanaerobiales; family Halarsenatibacteraceae; genus Halonatronomonas. The sequence goes on along the minus strand of JBNJEB010000140.1, from coordinate 3,055 downwards.
ATGCATTTACAGACTTTCTAGCAAAGGTAAGTTCCGAATGGGAAGAACAGGTTGGTTTTGGTAAGGCAGTTTCATGGCCTGTAGGAATGGGAGCAAAAGGTAATGAAGGAGTTGCCGGTCAGGTATCACAGAATGATGGAGCTATCGGTTATGTTGAGCTTGCCTATGCAATAGAAAATGATCTATCCCATGCCAGATTACAGAACAAAGATGGCAATTATGTTGAAGCATCTCTAGAAAGTACAACCGAGGCAGCTGCAGGAGCAGTGGCAGACATGCCTGAAGATATGAGAGTTTCAATAACCTGGCAGCCAGGTGAAAATGCATGGCCTATTGCAACATTCACCTATCTTTTAGTCTATGATGAGTACGAAGATGCAGAAAAGACTGGTGAAATGATAGATTATATCTGGTGGGCATTAACTGAAGGTGATGACTATGCAACAGAATTATTATATGCACCAATCCCAGAAAATCTGGAAGAAATGGTAAGAGAAAAATTAGAGTCAATTACAGTTGATGGTGAAGCTGTAAGACCAGATTTAAATTAAAAAATAATAAATTCTCACATGATAAATCAGCAAGAGATCCCCATCCTCTTTTTATGATGGGAGGTCTTTTGCTTTATCATGTTTTTAATAAAGTATAGAATTAAGGAGGTTTTTAAATGATTAAATATAATCTAAAAAATAATATTAAAGATAGACTCTTTTACAGGGGCAGCAGATTATTTGCCTGGTCTTTAATAATTTTAATAATCATGATGCTAGGAGTAATGTTTAGCTTTTCCTGGCCTTCAATTAAAGAATTTGGAATTTCATTTATTTCTTCTCAGAGCTGGAATCCTGTTACAGATAATTATGGTGCGCTTCCCTTTATCTATGGTTCCCTTATAACTTCAGTAATTTCTTTAGTTATCGCAATTCCATTAGGTATAGGTTCGGCAATCTTTTTAACAGAGATTGCACCTAAAAAAATAAGTCAGCCCCTTGGTTTTGTAATTGAATTGCTGGCAGCAGTACCAAGTGTAATTTATGGTTTCTGGGCATTATTTGTCTTAACACCTTTTATCAGAGATTATATTCAGCCATTTTTAAATAGGCATTTAGGTTTTTTAACTTTTTTTCAGGGTCCAATGGTTGGAGTAGGTATTCTAGCAGCAGGAATAATTCTGGCGATTATGATTCTACCGATCATTACTTCTATTACAAGAGACGTACTTGAGGCAGTACCTGAAGAACAGAGACAGGCTATGCTGGCCATGGGAGCAACCCGCTGGGAAACAATCTGGCATATAGTTCTTCCCTATGGGAAAGCAGGCATAATTGGAGCAATAATTCTGGCATTCGGGAGAGCAGTTGGAGAAACGATGGCGGTTACTATGGTAATCGGGAATGTTAACAGGATTTCCTATTCATTTTTTGCAATGGGAAATACAATGGCAAGTGTAATTGCCAATGAATTTTCAGAGGCAGTTTCCAATCTACATCTAGGAGCCCTGGTTGAACTGGGACTTGTACTTTTTACAATAACTTTAATTTTAAATATTTTAGCTCGGTTATTAATATACTATACCGCAAATAATCATAAGTAAGGAGGTTTAGAATGACAAACTTAAAGAAAAGAAAATTAATTAACTGGCTGGTCTTTGCTGTTTGTGGGGTAATGTCAGTGGTAGCAATCTTACCTCTGGTCAGTATTTTAATTCAGGTAACTGTACGGGGGGCTGCTGCAATTAATCTGGACTTTTTCACAAAACTTCCGCCCTCACCAGGCAAGCCTGGAGGAGGACTGGGCAATGCAATTTTAGGTACTATTTATTTAGTTGGGCTTGCTTCAATAATATCTATTCCAATTGGTATAATGACTGGAGTTTATTTAGCAGAGTTTGGACAGAATAAATTATCATATGTAGTTAGATTGATAAGTGATGTACTTTCCGGGATACCAAGTATTGTAGTTGGTATTTTCACCTATATAATTTTGGTCAGAACCCTTGGGGGATATTCAGCTTTAGCTGGAGGGGTAGCTCTTTCAATAATTATGCTTCCAATTATAGTTAGAACAACTGAAGAAATGCTTTTAATGGTTCCTGATTCAATCAGAGAGGCTTCTCTTGCTTTAGGTGCCAATACAGGAGAGACAATATTTAAAGTTGTACTCCCCTCTGCTTATAAGGGAATTATTACTGGGATTATGCTTTCAGTTTCAAGGGCAGCAGGAGAAACAGCCCCACTTTTATTTACGGCCCTTAACAGTAGATACTGGCCAGGGAGCTTATTTTCTAGTACAGCTTCACTTCCGGTTTATATATTTAATTATGCAATATCTCCTTATGACAACTGGCAGAATCTGGCCTGGGGAGCAGCTTTTATTTTAATAATGATGGTATTAATAACAAATGCTGTTACAAGATATTTCTCTTCCAAACAGCAATATTAGGTTAATAAGTTAAGTTGGAAAGGAGTTTTATAATGGGAGCAGCAAATAAAATTAAAATTAATAATCTTGATTTTTACTATGATGATTTTCAAGCTTTAAAAGATATTAATATGGAAATTGAAGAAAATAAAGTTACAGCTTTAATTGGACCATCTGGCTGTGGAAAGTCAACTTTCATTAGAACTTTAAACAGAATGAATGATGAAATAGATGGAAGTAAGGTTAAAGGAGAAGTTCTTATTGACGGAAAAGGTATCTATGACCAGAATGTTGATGTTGTGAGTTTAAGAAAAAAGGTAGGTATGGTTTTCCAGCAGCCCAATCCTTTTGCAAAAAGTATTTATGAAAATGTTGTTTTAGGCCCTAAACTGCATGGGCTTAAAGATAAAGATAAACTGAATCAACTTGTAGAAACTAGTTTAAAACAGGCAGCAATCTGGGATGAAGTGAAGGATAGATTAGATGAATCTGCAATTAATTTATCTGGAGGCCAGCAGCAGCGTTTATGTATAGCCAGAGCTTTAGCTTTAACTCCTCAGGTACTATTAATGGATGAACCTGCATCTGCTCTGGACCCGGTGGCCAATGCAAAAATTGAAGATTTGATTGCAGA
>JBNJEB010000139.1:0-3801 GCA_051745425.1 Bacillota bacterium | reverse complement strand
ACAGTCCATTGTGCTGTTTATAAAGGAATCAACAGTGAGCATGATAGGACTACTGAGGCTGTACTGGCCACCGCTGGTGAGGTTGGCAAACATAATGGTCAGGTGATAGATGCTGTTTTTAGTGCAAATAGCGGGGGACACACTGAAGCCAGTAAAGATGTCTGGGGAGGAGAAAGGCCCTATTTACAAGGGGTAAGTACAATTTCTAATGGTGATTATGAATTTCCACTTTTACCTGCAGAATTAAGAGACTTTTTAATGACCAATCCAGAGAGTTATTCTGGTAAATCGCCGTATGCCAGTAAGAATGCATATCGCTGGATCCGGGAATTACAGTTATCAGATCTTAGAGACCGTTATGAGCTTGGAGAAATAAAAGATATAGAAATTACTGAAAGAACTCCATCAGGTTATGTCCGGAGTCTTGAAATAATTGGGGAAAATGATAGAATTAGTTTTTCTGGAGATAGAATTAGAGGTAGATTAGGCGGTCTTAGAAGCAATAATTTTATAATTAATAAATCATTTGGTGATGATGGAAATTTAAGTAGAGCTATTTTATATGGTGCAGGCTGGGGCCATGGTGTAGGTTTTGATCAGACTGCCAGTGCCGGAATGGCTGCAGAGGGTTATAATCATAGAGTAATTTTTAAACATTTTTATGATGATATAGTTATTGAAGAAATTTATTAATAAATTAGTTTTGGAGTGATTATTTTGCATGTTGTATTAGTTGAGCCAAGAATACCACAGAATACCGGTAATATAGCAAGAACCTGTGCAGTTACCGGTTCTTCTTTGCATTTAGTAAAACCTCTTGGATTTTCACTTGAAGATAAATATTTGAAGAGGGCAGGACTGGATTACTGGGATGATTTAGATATTCATATATATGAATCTTTTGATGAATTTCTCAGTCAACATCATGATGATAAACTGTATTTATTTTCAACAAAGGCGGCCAAAACTTATACAGAAGAAAAATTTAGCGGTGACGAATATTTAATTTTTGGTAAAGAGACAGCCGGGTTACCAGAAAAATTTATAAAGGAAAATCTTCCTTCATCATTAAGAATTCCAATGCGAGATTATGCCAGATCTTTGAATCTGGCCAATTCAGTTGCAATTGTATTATATGAAGCCTATAGACAACTTGATTTCCCTGGTTTCCAAAAAAGAGGGAAGTTTATGCAGGAATTTTAAAAATATTAGAGAATATTATAATGGACGGGGTGATATTAAAATTATGAATAGCAAAGATTTAATTAAAAGGTTATGTGAAACAACAGCAGTAACTGGTTATGAGGAAAATATTGTTCCATTACTTAAATCTGCATTTGAAGAATATGTTGATGATTTCAAGATAGATAGACTAGGAAACTTTGCTGCAGTTAAAAAAGGAAATTCAGAAAAAGAAGACCCTCCTAAGATTTTACTGGCAGCCCATATGGATGAAATTGGATTAATGGTAAAAAAGATTGATGAGGATGGCTTCATAAAATTTTCTACAGTTGGTGGGATTGATCCAAGAACCCTGCCAGGACAAAAAGTCCAGCTTCATGGGCAAGAGACTATTCCAGGTGTGATTGGGGCTATGCCTCCACATTTATTATCAGCTGAAGATATGGACTCAAAAGCTTATGATTTAGATGAATTATATATAGATACAGGTTATTCTGAAGAGGAGTTACAAAAAATAGTTTCGATTGGTGATGTAATTTCCATTGATAGAGAAATTTTATCATTACATAATGATTATGTCAGTGGTAAAGCTCTTGATGATAGGGCCGGTGTATTAATGATGATTGAGGCTGCTGAGGAATTACAGAGACTAAATCATGAGATTGATGTATATTTTGTTGCAACTGTTCAGGAAGAAGTAGGTGTAAAAGGAGCTATTACATCAACATATGATATTTTTCCTGATTTAGGAATTGCAATTGACGTATGTCATGGCCTGATGCCAGGGGTAAGTAAAAGTGAGGCTGCGAAAATGAATGATGGACCAGCTATAGCTTTAGGACCTCAGGTACATCAGGATATTTTTGCGTTATTAAAAGATGAAGCTTCTAAAAGAAGTATTCCATATCAGGTTGAAACTTCTACCACACCTTTTGGAACAGATGCCGCTGGCATGCAGATAGCTAGAAGTGGTGTGGCTACTGCTTTAGTTTCAATTCCATTAAGATATATGCATACCTCTGTAGAACTTATATCTTTAAATGATGTTAAATATGGAGCTCAATTGCTGGCTAGTAGTATTGCTGCAATAGATGATAAGTTTCTGGAGGGATTAAGATGTTATTAGAGAAAATGATTAATGCTGCCGGGGTTTCCAGCAGAGAAAAAGAAATTAGAAATTTAATTAAAGAAGAAATAGAAAATAATGTTGATGAAATATATACTGATAAAATGGGTAACTTAATTGCTTGCAAGGGCAAGGATAAAGAGGGCCCAACAGTTATGCTGGCAGCTCACATGGATGAAGTTGGCTTAATGATTACAGAGATAACAAGTGATGGTTTACTGAAGTTTCAATCAGTAGGTGGAATAGATAAGAGAGTTTTAGTCTCCAAACCTGTGCTTATTGGAGAAAAAAAGATGCCCGGGGTAATTGGAGCAAAAGCTATTCATTTACAAAAAAAGAGTGAGAGAAAAAAACCAATTGATTTTGATAATTTATATATAGATATAGGTGTAAATAATAAAGAGGAAGCTGAAAAGCATGTTGATTTAGGAGATGTAGCAGTATTTTCAACTAAATATGAAGAGTTAGGTAACGGCAGAGTAATTGGAAAGGCTTTTGATGACAGGGTTGGCTGTTCAATTATTGCAGAGCTAACTGAGTATGATTATGATATGCCAGTTTATTTTGTGTTTACTGTACAGGAAGAAGTTGGTTTAAGAGGAGCAGGAACTGCTGCATATGCTATTAATCCAGACCTTGCATTAGTTTTAGAAGGGACAACAGCAGCAGATGTTCCAGAAAATAAAGAACACAGATATTCAACATCTGTTGGGCAAGGCCCGGCTTTAACTTTAATGGATAGAACAGTAATAGCTGATAAAAATATTCTTACAGGTTTAATTGAAGTTGCTGATGATAATGGGATAGATTATCAATTTAGAAGAACTGATGCTGGAGGTAATGATGCCGGAGCAATAAGTTTAAGCCGTGAAGGTGTTCCATCTGCAGTTATTTCGCTTCCCTGTAGATATATACATTCACCGCTTTCTTTAATTGATTTAGAAGACTATAAAAAAATGAATAAATTAGTAAAACTTTATCTTGAGAGATTAGCCAGGAAGGGGATATAATATGCTGGAAATATTAGAAAGAGTAACTGCCGAATTTGGTCCTGCCGGACAGGAAAAGAATATCAGGCAATTAATAGAAAATGAAATAAAAGATTTTGTTGATGAAATAAAAGTTGATAATATGGGGAATTTAATAGCTATTAAAAATGGTAGTGGCGATGGCCAAAAAATTATGCTGGCAGCCCATATGGATGAGATTGGAATTATGATAACCCATATTGATGATGATGGGTTTTTAAGATTTACAACTGTTGGAGGAGTAAATCCAAAACATCTTGTTAATAGAAATTTTATCTTTGAAGATGGTACTGTTGGCACAATTGGAGTTGAGAAGCTAGATTCCTATAAAGATTTAAAATTAGATAAATTGTTCCTTGATATTGGTGCTGATAATAAAGAAGAAGCCAGTGAAACAGTTGGAATTGGAGATGTTGCTGTTTATCAGAAAAAATTTAATAATAATGGCAAAAGAATTATTTCCAA
>JBNJEB010000138.1:0-3844 GCA_051745425.1 Bacillota bacterium | reverse complement strand
GTACTTATAAACTCTATTGTCAGGGGTTCAGCCAATACCTTCTTAACATTAAGGGTTGGAGTTATTGCCAAGAAATATTCCAAACCCCTTCATCAGGAAGAAGAGAAGGCCAAAGTTAGAAAGGCAGCCAGCGGTGAAGCCTGTCTGATGCTTGGTAGAGTTCTCAGTAAATCAGCTAAAGTTGTAACTAAAAGTGTTTATAATGCCAGCAAGAAGGCCACTAAAAGAGCAGGCCAGGCCGGTAAGGATAGAGTTCTAAATATAGCTGATGAATCAAAAAGTATTGCCGAAAAAATTATCTGTAAGATCAAAAATTAAGCCTAAAGCTGTGGCATGCTGATCTATTACTTTAATGGTAGGTGTCTAAATTATGACCGGGTTAGTATATTTATTTTATCCTGTTTTTATCTATTTGATAATTCATATTTTTCGTGAAGGTTACTGGCAGAAGAGTTTTAGGGATTTAGTAGCTGTTATTAAGAAGAATAATAAGGCTGTTCTTTTAATATTGTTAGCCAATCTTATGTTAATTTTATTTTTAGACCGTCCAGTTAGTCTCTTTTTTAAAAATTATCAACTGGATACTTTAGATGCGCTAGCTATTTTTGGCAATAGCCTGGGAGGATTCAGTACATTATTTCCCTTTATAATTTTAGTAATCATCCTGGCAAAACTATTTAATTTAGATAAGCTTAAAAATTTATTCTTAATTTCATTTTCTTCAACTATTTATGCCCGGATAGCGGTCTTTATCTTAAAGCTACTTATCTCAAGAGCCAGGCCCTTTTATAATTATAATCCCTATCAGTTCTTTAAATATCGGCAGGCTATAACCCAAATAACTGATATTTTAAAGAAGGCAAATTTAGGGCAGATTGCTGAATTTACCTATGCCAGCATGCCTTCTGGCCATACTGTTACAGCCTTTGCATTTATAGTTCCTTTTTATCTATATTTTCAAAATAAAATTATTCGGGCTCTTCTGGTTTTACTGGGAAGCTCAACAGCTTTTGCCAGAGTATATATAAATGTACACTGGCCAGCTGATGTTTTCCTTGCAGCAATAATAGGCTCCCTCATAGCAGCAGTAATCTATCATAACAATAAATCTAGAATTTAAACTTAATCCAGAATTGTCGCAGATAAACAATACAAACCATTATTTTCAATTTAATTATAAGCTTTTTTTACCCAATGAAGATATTAGATTAAAATAAAACATTATAAACTTTTATAAGAATACTTTACCAACGCTACAAATTGATGTATAATGGTATTGTAGAATATAATTTTGGAGGTGTATAGAATGAAATCTACTGGTATAGTCAGAAAAATTGATGACCTTGGTAGAGCAGTAATTCCTAAGGAATTGAGGGACACAATGGGAATTGATGTAAAAGACCCGATGGAATTTTATGTAGATGGCGATAAAATCATTATTAAAAAGTATGAGTCAGGCTGTCATTTCTGTGGTAATATTAGTAATAACACTTATTACAAAGAGAAACTGGTCTGTGATTCCTGCATTGATGAATTAGAAAACCTCGTTGAGTAGTAGTTAATCAAATATAAAGTATTGTTTATAATAGAGCAGCAGGCAATTAATTGCCGTCTGCTCTATTGCTATTTATAATTATTTTTAAATCAGGAAAAACCCTGACTATATGCCCTTTTAACAGGAGGATTATTATATAATTAAAGATCTACTCCAGAAACTGTTGTTACCATATAAACATTTTTAACTAAAATTTAAACAGTACCGTGATTGAAATGTGATTATAACTTTAAAAAAATTTATAATATCAGTTCAGCGTACTATTATTATTATAATATGTATATTATGATAAAAATATACTATAAAAGTATCGTTGAATAAATTATGAAAACCTGTTTAAAGCGATGGCCTCTGATTTTAAGATAGGTTTCATCGCCTGAGAAGTAATTAAAACTAACACGAGAAAACTTCTGAAAATATATTAACAGAAATAGGAGGTGACAAAAATGAATGAAGATATTTTAAAAGGAAAATGGAATCAGCTTAAAGGTGATGTAAAAAATAAATGGGGTAAGTTAACTGATGATGACCTCAAACAGGTAGAAGGTAATCGGGAAAAATTAATTGGAAAAGTACAAGAAAAATATGGCAAAGATAGAGAAGAGGCAAAAAAAGAGGTAGATAAATGGTTTGATAGCCAGAAGTAAATCTATTTCAGTAATTTAAATGAGGTGGGATAATATGTTACAATATGCTATTATTTTTCTTGTGATTTCAATTATTGCAGGTATTTTTGGTTTTAGGGGTGTAGCAGGTGCTACAGCAACCATAGCCAAGGTTCTTTTTGCTTTATTCCTTATTCTTTTTGTATTAACACTTGTATTCGGTGTAATAGCGGTCTGACCAACTCAAAAAGCTTTATTAAAAAGCCCTATTTAATTAGGGCTTTTTTTATGCTTGATTTTCCAGGCTTATATCTTCCAGCTAAATTTTTGCCTAAAAAATATGTCCAGCAACTATCATTTAAAAACAGGCTATTATGATCATGCAAAACCATGCAAATAATCTTACTTATCTTTATTTATCAAACTTTAATTAAAGTTTATTGTAATTAATATTTTCTATGTAGCTAAGTTTTTTTATTAAAATGCTTTAGACTTGATACTGGTTTATTACTGGGTTAGTACTGGGTTGATACTGGGTCGGTACTGGGTTGGTACTGGGTTTAGACTGGAGCAAAGTTAGCGATTAATAATCAGCTTAAATCATTAAAATTAAGTTTATTAATCTAAAGATATTTCAGGGTGTTTTTATGATATAATAGAATCTGAAGAACTAATATAATTGGCAAGAATGAAAACCTGGGTTATAATTTTTAAGTTGAAGAATTATCAAAATTATTAAAGCTTCCAGACTATTTTATGCCAGCTGAGATTATTATTAAGTATTTTGAGGCTGCAATATAAGTATTTTGAGACTGCAATCCGCTGCAATACAACTGGCATTAACAAATTTGAAGAAAAGCCAGATTTTATATTAATTTTAGGGTGTGATAAAAATAAATATTAATAAATTACTTAGACTTTCCCAAAAACCTGAGATATTCACAAGAACTGAAGAGGAATTCTGGAATGATCCTTATATTTCTAAAAAGATGCTGGAGGCTCATCTCAATCCAGAGCTTGATGGCGCCAGTAGAAGCTTTGAAACGATTGACAGATCAGTTAGATGGCTTACTGAAAAGATATTACCTGCTCCAGAAGAAAATATTAAAATTTTTGATTTAGGCTGTGGCCCTGGATTATATACCACCCGACTGGCCAGGGCAGGTTATTCTATGACTGGCATAGATTATTCAGAGCGGTCAATTAGTTATGCGAAAAAGCAGGCTGAAGCAGAAAATTTAGAAATTAAATATCTCTATCAGAATTACTTAACAATTGATTACCAGGAAGAATTTGATGTCATAATGTTAATCTACTGTGACCTGGGGGCATTGACCGACAAGGAAAGAGATATTCTATTAGATAAAATCTATAGGGCTTTAAAGCCTGGAGGTTTATTTATTTTTGATGTCTTTACAGATAAGAATCGAGATAAGACGTCAATAGGGAGATCCTGGGAGCTTACAGAAGAGGGTTTCTGGAGTCGGGAGCCATATTTAGCTCTGACAGAAACTTTTCTCTATCCAGAAAATGATACATTTTTAGATCAGACAATCGTAATGACTGCCGATAAAGAAGTGAGTCTATATAGGATCTATGATCATTTTTATACCAGGAAAACAATTTCAGAACTTTTAGATCGCCATGGTTTCAAAGACCATAATTATTATGCTAATCTCCAGGG
>JBNJEB010000137.1:0-3912 GCA_051745425.1 Bacillota bacterium | reverse complement strand
CCTCCATACCCGACAGTTACCTGCCGGTATCTCTTAACAAATTTCACAAACTATTTATGCAATTTATATGCATTATTTGGCATATTTATACAATAAGCAAATAAAATATCTCTTACTACCAGCTCTTCTTGCTATAACCTCTTATCTGGATTAATTATTAATAATAACCAAAATAATTAAGATCAATATGATGAAATGTACCCAATTATATGATATTATAGTAAAAGAGCAAAATAATTAGAACAATAAGCAGGATTTTAAAGATTAATGGACAATTAATAATAAAGGTGGGTCAAATATGATAAGCAAATTCTTATTAGTCTTTCTTTTAATTACCTATATATTTACTCCTTCAGTCAATGCTGAAGATAATTCTAACAACATTTATGAAGTTATCGGAATAGAAAACGAAATAATCAATGATTATTTATGGTTAGATGATGGAGAATTTAATCAGTCCGGCTTAGAAATATATGAACTAATAAACCAGGCTGAAACTAAAGGTTTAAATAACCAGGATTATTTAGTTAGTGAAATAAATTCAATCTGGATGGGAATTCGCTATCAGGATCCAGAAAACATAAATGAAAAAAACTTAGAAGAACTAGATGAACTATTAACACGAGCCTTACTTAGATATACCAGTGATATAGCAACTGGCAGATTCCAGCCAGATACATTAGAGAGAGAAATGGTCAATGAAGAAATTTTAGAAGGCTTTCCAAGAATTATTGAATCAATCAAAACAGGCCGCTCAGTCCAGGATGTAATTTCTGATTATGAGCCCAACCATCCTTATTATTTTGCTCTTCTAGAAGCTTTAGAAGAAAACAGGGACAATTTTGCTTATGACCAGATTCAGGAAATCGTTTTAAATTTAGAACGCTGGAGAATGGATTACAATCAATTACCTAAAAATCATCTATTAGTAAATATTCCTTCATTTCGGCTGGAATTATTTGAACAGAATGAAATTGTTCTCGATATGAAAACTGTCGTCGGTAATAAAAATAGACCCACACCTGTAATTGAAGGTATCCTGAACAGGATGACAATTAGTCCTCGCTGGTTTATGCCCACTTCAATTGCTGTTGAAGACCATTTGCCAAAAGTAAAGGAAGATGTAGAACATCTGGAAAAAGGAAATTACAAAGTTTATACTTTAGAAAATGGCAATTATAATCGAGTTGACCCTGAAGAAGTCGACTGGGACGAAGTAACTGCAGATAAAGATGAGTTCCCTTACTTTTTCTGGCAGGATTCCGGTCCCTGGAATGCATTAGGTTCTCTAGTATTTCGCTTTCCAAATAACCAGAGCATTTACCTGCATGACACCCCGGATCAACATTACTTTGAATTAGATGATCGCGCAAGAAGTTCAGGCTGCATTAGACTTGAAGAACCTATGGAATTAGCAAAATATCTGCTCTCTGATATGCCAGAATGGCCGGAAGAGAAATTAATTGAAAAAATCTTGAAAAAAGAAGAAACCTGGTTGAATTTAAAGTCAACATTACCTATTTATATTACCTATTTTACTGTTACACCATCCGAAGATGGAAGCTTGAATTTTCACGATGATATTTATGATAAAAACTCTGATTTACGAAAAGTTTTAGATAATAATAATAATTAAATTATAAGGCAGGTGCTTAGAAAAAGTGGATTACAATTTTAAACTAACGACCGTACGCAAGGGCTTAATATTTAAAACTACAGTTATCTTATTTCTAATTTTTGCAATATCAATGTTTTCTAATAGCAACAACCTCTTTGCAGAAAAGGTTTTTAGCCCTGGACAGGAAGATGAAAGTGTCGAAGAACTACAGAATAAACTTGAAGAGTTAGGTTTCTTCTCAGTCTCCCAAACAGGATTATATGGTGAAGAAACAAGGAGAGCTGTTGAACGCTTCCAGGCTGCTGCAAATTTAAAGCCTGATGGTATCGCTGGCCCATCAACACTTAATGCAATCAATAAATCTCTAAATAGTATCGATTTAAATCAGAGAAAGCGACTAAAAATCTATACCCATAATGTTGATGTCATTTATTTACAATTTAAATTAAGTCAGCTCGGATATTTATCTTCAGAGCCAACCGGTCTCTTTAGAAGCTTAACTCAAAAAGCTGTTAAAGAATTCCAGAAAGAACATGATATTGATAGCGATGGCGTCGTAGGTCAAAAAACCTGGCAAGCTTTAGAAAAGGAATTCGATAAGTTAGAACAGACTACATATGATTCAAATGATAATAATGAAGATATAGAAAATGATACCGAAGAAACAGTAGCTGAAGCTGAAGAAGAACAGAAATCAGACAGTCAAAAAACAGATAACAATGTTAGAGAAATGGATATAGTTAGACCTGGCGACAGAGGAGATACAGTTGTCGAGCTTCAAAAAAATCTTAAAAATTTAGGTATTTACCCGTCAAGTCCAGATGGAAGTTTTGGCCATCAGACAGAATTAGCTGTCCGTCAATTCCAGAAGATGTCAGGCCTAAAAGCAGATGGAGTCGTTGGCCCATCAACCTGGGAGGAACTATTAGCTGAAGATAGTGAAGATAATCAAAGCACTTCATCATATAAGGTTAAAGCTGGTGATAGTCTCTGGACAATAGCCAATAGATTTGAAACCTCTGTAAATGATATAAGAGCAGTTAATAATATCAGCGGAGATTCAATTAGAGCAGGTCAAAACTTAAAAATTCCTGGTAATGGTGGCATTAATATAAGTCAACAATCAGTAGAAGCCATTAGCTGGAGCCAGGTTAGCCGCCTCTTTCCTAGAAACAGCCAGGCCACATTAACTGATGTAGAAACTGGTTTAAGTTTTAGGGTCAAAAGACTTTACGGCACAAATCATGCTGATGTTGAACCCTTAACAGCCCAGGATACAAATGTATTGAGAAGGATATATGGCGGCAGCTGGAGCTGGGACCGGAGAGCCGTTATTGTAAATATCAATGGCAGACTAATTGCCGGCTCAATTAATGGTGTTCCCCATGGTGGCCAGAGTATTAGCAATAATTTTAATGGTCATATCTGTCTCCATTTCCAGGGCAGTAGAACCCATGGTGGCAATAGGCTTGATCCTGACCATCAGAACATGATAAAAAGAGCGTCCTCACAGAGCTGGCCTTTATATAGAAACTAAAAAACAATAAAATATATTAAATATAGTAAGCCGCTATCCCTAAAAAGATAGCGGCTTTAATGTTTTCTTATATTTTTTTCTCGGCTAACTCAATAAATTTATCAATATCTTTCTTAATAACCTCTAATGAACCCTCCCAGAATTCAGGGTCATGGAGATCAATTCCAACCATTTCTGCAACATCTAAAGCTTTCTTCTGGCCTGTTGCCCGCAATAACTCATTATATTTATTTAAGAAATCATCTTCTCCCTTTAAATATAAGGCATAGACGCCAAGACCAAATAAGAGCCCAAAGGCATAAGGGAAATTATAATAGTTATTACCTGCAGAATAATAATGGGATTTATTAATCCACATTGACGGATGCAGATAATCATGATCCAGGGAATCGCCATAGGCATCCTTCTGGGCATCTGCCATTAGCTCTTTTAAATCATCAACACTTAAGGAAGCATCTTTTCTAGCTTCAAATAACCTGCTCTCAAATAAGAACCTGCTATAAATATCGACAATCACCTGGCCAGAGCCAGTAATACTATTTTCCAGGATAACAAACTGCTCGTCCTCAGCAGCCTCTTTTAAAGCAGCATTGGTCACAATTGTTTCACTAAAGATAGATGCTGTTTCCGCCAGGGGCATAGGATAATTGGTATTAAGAATGCTTTCATCCTTTAAACAATAGCCATGATAGGCATGGCCTAACTCATGAGCAAGAGTTGTCATATCACTAAATGAACCAGTAAAATTGCTTAATAT
>JBNJEB010000136.1:0-3920 GCA_051745425.1 Bacillota bacterium | reverse complement strand
TTCTTTTCTGAACAGAGAACTGAAAGCTTTACTCCAGGTCGATTTTTCTTCATATTAATATCAGTCAAAAATACATCCAGGGCGCCTTCTGCAAATAATTCTTCAAAAAGATAGGAATAGATTTCTGGATTCATATCATCAATATTTGTTTCAAGCATAATTAAATAATCTACTCTTTTTTTTTAGCCTGATAAACTCTTAAAACATTTGTTATTTCTAAATCTTTCTTGCCTGTCCCATAACCAATTTTATTAATATTTAACTCAGGTAAAGGCATATAAGCTTCTGCTAAAGTCTTAATAATAGCCGCACCTGTTGGAGTAACCAGCTCACTTTTAATTCCATTAGAATAAACAGGTACGTCTTTTAAGATTTCAATAGTTGCTGGTGCAGGCACCGGTATATTACCATGGTCTGCATTTACAAAACCTGTTCCTAGAGGTATCTTAGAAGAATAAATATGATCAGGATTTAAGATCTCAATTAATATTGCTGTCCCAACAATATCTACTATAGAGTCAACTGCCCCCACTTCATGGAAATGCACCTCACCAATATCCTTATCATGAACTTTGGCCTCAGCTCTGGCTACTTTTTCAAAGATATTTATGCTTAATTCTTTAATAGAATCACTCAGGGAACTGTCATTAATTAATTTTTTTATATCATTGAAGTTTCGATTATGACTGTGACCATGTGAGTGACTGTCTTCATGGTCATGATGCTCATGGTCATGGAAATGAGAGTGATTATTCTCATGGTCATGATTATGATTGTGGCTATGATCATGATGCCTGGAATTATCATTACAACAGTTATGCTTTTTGTCTGAATCATTATTGTCCTTACAATTACAACCATTTTCATTTAAGATAACTTTAAAATCAGTACCAGTTATGCCATTCTTTTTCTGGCTGGTTATCTCAAGGTTGTATTCATCTAAATTCAATTTTGCAAGTTCTTCTCTAAATTTTTCTTGATCTACACCTAAATCCAGAAGTGCTCCAATCGTCATATCTCCACTGATGCCTGAATTTATATCAAAATAAAGTATATTCTCCAAATTAATCGCTCCTTTTTAAAGCATTTTCTATCTGTAAATTAATAGTACTGGCTAAATAAGCAGCTCCAAAACCATTATCAATGTTTACTACACCAACTCCGCTGGCACAGCTATTTAACATTGTTAATAAGGCAGAGACTCCCCCAAAATTGGCTCCATATCCAACACTGGTAGGTACTGCTATAACTGGTTTATCAACCAGGCCTCCTACAACACTTGCCAGGGCGCCCTCCATGCCAGCAACAGCAATTATTACAGAGGCTTCATCTAATCTATCAAGACTACCCAGGAGCCTGTGAATGCCTGCTACACCGACATCATAAAGTCTTTCAACTTTATTGCCTAATGCCTCAGCTGTGATTGCAGCCTCTTCAGCAACTGGCATATCAGATGTCCCACCACTAACAACTAAAATTTTGCTGCTTGATTCTTCTATCTCTTGCTGTTTAATAAAAATCATTTTAGGTCTTGGATGGTAAACTGCTTCCGGGGCTAATTCTTTAATCATTTCATAAACTTCCTGACTGGCTCTACTGGCCAGAATATTATTATTGCTTTTTAACATCTCAGTTACAATAGTCTTGAGCTCGTCTAAAGATTTTCCCTCACAATAAATCACCTCAGGAAAACCATTTCTCAAACTTCTATGATTATCTACTCTAGCAATACCTAAATCTTTATAAGGAAGATCCTTTAAAGATTTAAGAGCAGTCTCAATATCAACTTCTTCTGACTTTACTTTTTTAAGTAATTCTTTTAAATCTCTTTTATTCATTGTCATCCTCCAGACTCTGATTCATACTACCAGATTGATAGCCTCCTAAATCAAAGGTCACATGGTCAAAACCTAACTCTTTAATCTTTTTATTTAAGTTATCTAGAAGGTTTAAATCAAATAATTTCTCCCTTTCTTCAGGAAGGACTTCTATTCTTGCCAGGTTATTATGGTCACGAACCCGATACTGTTTAAAACCAAGTTCAACCAGATATTTTTCTGCTGCTTCTATCCTGGCAAGTTTTTCTTCGGTAATCTCTAAATTATAGGACACTCTGGTAGCCAGACATGATAGTGATGGTTTATCCCAGGTCGGGAGATTAATCCTGTCAGATAGTTCTCTTATCTCCGCTTTTCTTAAACCTGCATCGAGCAATGGACTTTTAATTTCCAGTTCTTTCAACGCTTTCATTCCAGGACGATAATCTCCCTGGTCATCCTGGTTTGTGCCTTCTATAACTGTTCTATTATTATCTTCAGCATATTTTTTGATCTTTGAAAAAATCATCTTTTTACAGTAATAACAGCGTTCAGGGTTGTTATTTAAAGCCTTACCTAACTGATCAAATTCAACTTCAATTATCTCATGATTTATATCCAGGCTTCTGGCGAGCTCAACTGCCTCCTGAATCTCTTTTTCTGGAATAAATGGTGAGGCTATTGTAATAGCTTTAAGATTCAGCTCCAGCTCTGCAGCAACACCTGCCAGAAAAGTGCTATCGACGCCTCCAGAGAAAGCCAGAAGAGGTCGCTCAATCTCAGATAAAATTTCTTTTAGTCTGGTATATTTTGTTTTGAGTTTCATTATACCACTCCAGTATTTTTTAGCTTCTAAAATTCAATAGATTTGATTGAATCATAATTATTTAAAAACTCTTTGATTTTATTTAATGTTTTATTTAATTTCCTATCAGCATCACATTCAATATTAAGAACTAATACAGGGTCATGAAGAGACATTCTCAATAAGAACCAGTCATTACCACCGGTATTTATCCTGATCCCCTGATAATTATTGGGAGCAAGTTCCCAGCCAGAAATCTCATCTACATAATCCTTTAAGTCATCAATAACCTGCTGTCCGTAATTTTTATGATCTTTTAAATCGATATCCATTCTAAATTCTTTTTTGATATTTGCTTCTTCAAGATCTTCAATCAGGCTATTTAATTTAACCCCTTCAGTGGCCAGATTAGCCATCTTTATTAAAATTTTAGCAATTAGATAGGCACCATCATCTAAAAAGTAATTTTCCTTTAAGGCTGCGTGTCCTGATGTTTCAATTGCAAGTGGAGTATTAATGCCTTTAGCTTCCAAACGGATAGCCTCATTTATAACATTTTTGTAGCCTCTTTTAAATCTATGATGTTTCCCGCCTAACTTTTTCTCAATAAATTTATTTAAACCTACTGAAGTTACCGAATCTGTAACTATAGTTGCTCCTGGGTTTTCTTCCAGAACAATAGCTGAAGCTAGAGCTATCAACCTATTTCTATTAATTGAATTGCCGTTGCTACCTACTACAGCTGCCCTGTCAACGTCAGTATCAAAGATAATACCTAGATCAGCAGAATTTTCTTTTACTGCCCTCTGAATTGAGGCCATAGCCTCCTTATCCTCTGGATTAGGAGGATGGTTAGGAAAATTACCATCTGGTTCTAAATACTGACTGCCCTCAGTATCTGCCCCAAGAGGTTTTAAAATTTTATCTACAAAAAAGCCCCCGGAACCATTCCCGGCATCAAGGATAATCTTAAAGTCTTTTAGAGGTTTTGCCTGATCAACTCCTTCAACTATATTGGCTCTAATCAGACTTTTTAAATGGCTAGAATAATCCTCCATTAAGTCAATCTCAAACTTTTCACCAGAATTATCTTTAGTTTTAAAGTTATTATTAGCTGCAAGCTTTAAAATATCCTGAATATCTTCCTTCTCCAGGCCGCCTTCTTTTGTAAAAAATTTAAAGCCATTTTTATCTGCCGGCAGATGACTGGCTGTTATCATAACTGCACCATCATAATTATAACCTGCAAAAACAGTAGACATAAACATAGCCGGAGTTGAAGCCAGACCTGTTAAGTA
>JBNJEB010000135.1:0-4052 GCA_051745425.1 Bacillota bacterium | reverse complement strand
CTGGCCAGATACCTGCTCTCAAGGACATAACTCTTTCTAATCCCCAGCTCCTTATTGACTATCGGCGGATTATAAAAGAAGAAATCCCTGGGCCCCTGGGGAGCCCCATTATTATCAACAAGCTCAACATCCTTACCGATTAATCTGCTGGCCAGCTCAGCTGGATTGGCAATAGTAGCTGAAGCAGTAATAAAGACCGGACTGGCCCCATAGAATTCAGCAATCCGTTTAAGCCGCCTGATCACATTGGCCACATGGCTTCCAAAGACCCCTCGATAACTGTGAACCTCATCGATTACCACATAATCTAAATTCTCAAAGAGTTTAACCCATTTAGTATGGTGGGGCAGAATTCCAGTATGGAGCATATCAGGATTGGTCAACACAATATGGCCAGCCTGCCGGATACTCCTTCTAACTGAGGGCCTGGTATCACCGTCATAGGTATAGGTCTTAACTCCGGCATCCAGCTCCTCTGACAGTTCTAATAGCTCATTTAACTGATCCTGGGCTAAAGCCTTGGTCGGAAATAAATAGAGAGCCCGGCTCTCCTCAGCTTTTAAAATCCTGTCAAGGACAGGCAGGTTATAACAGAGGGTCTTACCTGAGGCAGTCGGCGTTACCACCACAGTGTCTCTGCCCCTTTGAATCTGCTTGATTGCCTCTGCCTGATGGCTATAAAGCCTTGAAATTCCCTGTTTTTCCAAAACATCTATTAATCTATCCGATAACCCTTCAGGAAAATCAGCATAGGTAGCCTCCTGGCCAGGAAGCTCCCTGTAATG
Source organism: Bacillota bacterium (assembly GCA_051745425.1). Lineage (GTDB taxonomy): Bacteria > Bacillota > Halanaerobiia > Halanaerobiales > Halarsenatibacteraceae > Halonatronomonas. The sequence goes on along the minus strand of JBNJEB010000135.1, from coordinate 3,267 downwards.
GGTCACCTCATTTAAGTTCTTTAATTTATCAGATAATTGAACTAAATTCATTAAAAAATACCTCCCCAGCCAACATGCCAGAATAAGGCAGCCCAGAAATGGACCTGAACTGCAGCCAGAAAGCCCTGTTTTTTATACTGCCAGGCAGCTATAACGCCCAGGCTACCATACATTAATAATAACTGCACCAGTAATAAGACCGGTAGCTTAGAAAGTGATTCAACCCCGTAACTGTAAATAAGATTCGGTAAGTAAGAAAAAACATAAACTATTCCGGAGATCCCTGCCAGCGGCCAGAAAATCCTATTGATAAACCTTTCTTTCGCCTCCAGACCAATCCCCCCAAACTTCCTCCAGAGCAGCACAATCAGATAGGCAGCAAAGGGGATTAAAAATAGCCTGAATAATAATTCTCCACTTAAAGCCGAAATCAAAACAATTAAAATAGCCTCAGGCATCTCTGGTTGCGGCAGATATCCTAAATTATGTAGAGGAGCAAAACTTAAATCTAAAAAGATAAATAAAGCCGTCAAAAGTAAGCCAAACAGTAAAGGTTCAAGCCAGTAACTAAAGCCTGGATATTTATCAGGCCAGAGACCAGGCAGATTAAATTCCCTGCCAATCTTGATGCCATATAGCCCTAAAAGGCCATATAGAAATAAAACAATCACCATATTCAAGCCAATTTGCAAAATAGCCGGTAATGGCAGGCTACTGGTGATAAACTGATTGCCCCCGGAGATATAGCTATTAAACCCGGTCAACAAAGTTAAGCCTGAAATCATTATTAGATAAGTCTTAAGCTCTAAATTTCTATTTGCTTCCAACTAAATCCCTCCTAATTAAAAAACCTGATCAGAAAAAGAACCTTTTTCTGGTCAGGCCCCACCTGATTCATATTGTTTTTATCCAGATCAAATAGTATTTTCCTCCGGGAATGCTCCGGGATTCCTCCGGGTCATCTCCGGGACTATTTCTTATCCAGTCCAGTTTAACTCCAGTTCCAACCTGAATTAAGATCATTTATCTTTCTGATAAAACAAGCCAGCTCGAACATATGTTAATTATACCAGTAAAACTTTATCTCTGCAATCAATGAACTTTCCATTCCAATTTATTTTTAGCGACTGGTATAAAAGAACGATGCCAGCAGGGCCGTAACAGGGATCGTAACTATCAGACCAGCAGTTCCAGCAAGCCCTCTAACAATCTCTGTGGCCACCAGGTCAAAATTGACCAGATCAATCCAGCCACCACTAAAATGATAAAATAAAATCAATAAAGCCATAGAACTACCGACATAGGCAAGGATTAAAGTATTGGCCATCGTCCCGATTATATCCTTGCCTGTGGCGATTCCAATATTATAAAGCTGTCTGGCCGAAATCTCCTGATTATTTTTCCAGGTGTTTTCAGCAAAAGAAGCTATCGACATTGCTACATCAGTAACTGCCCCTAAAGAACCAATTATAATGCCAGAAAATAATATTCCTTTAGGATCCAGATCAAGCCCGGTTCCAATCAGAAGACGCGCTTCTTCATTACTCAGCCCGGTTAGACTTACCAGTTGGCCAAAACCATAAGCCAGCAGACCGGCAATCAAAACCCCGGTCACAGTTCCTAAAATAGCTATCAGCGATTTGAGCTTCCAGCCCCCGATAATCCCATGAATTATTATAATCATAACTATTGAGCTAGCAACTGTTGTGGGTATCGGTGCCGCCCCTTCAGCCAGAGCCGGGATCAGATAAAAGAATACAATTGCCAGGGTTAACAGCAGGGTAATAATCGTCTTAATCCCCTGTTTTTTAGCCACCAGAATAAGAATTAACAAAGTTAAAATCCCTAAATATAATAATCCCCGCTCTCTAGCCAGATCATAAAAATAGGCTTCAGTAACCTCGCCATCACCAATATAAGCCTGGAGAATTATTCGCTGCCCTTCTTCCAGCCTTTCGTCGCCATAAATATTATTTTCCATGACAGCATGTTCAGCTGTAATAACCTCTCCGGCAAATTCACCTGAAGTTATTTCAACTTCAAGCATCTGCCTTAAACTCAAATACTCGTCAGGATTTTCTTCTGTCGTCAGGTCAACTATCCTGCCCCGGAGATATTCCTCTTCCACATCTGGGGCAGTCTGCTGTCCAAACTGCTCAGACCCAGACTCATCATCTACAGCACCAGAGGCAGCTAAAGCAGGCACTGCCAGCAGAATAACTATTATTATCACTAGAGATATATAAAATAATTTATTCAAGCTTTTCATTGTATAAATTCACCACTCCAATTACATCTACTAACTAATTAATTCTAGCTTTTAGCTAATATTCCTGCTTTTAATAATTCTAGATATAAAATAAAAAAAGCCTTAACCAGAATTACATCCAGTTAAGACAGTTAATTTCTATTAAATTCATTCGAATTCACACTTAGCTAAATTCGGCCAGGCTTCATTCTTCAGTCTGAATTCAGTTTAAATTCAGTTTAGATTCGATCTAATTATACTCAAATTTAATTCAGACTTGATATCCCTCTATTAATCATTGAGACCAATAAGTTTCTATTCTTTAACAGAAGCCTTACTATCCCAAAAGATACTACCATAAAATAAACTGAGAGAGCCAGGGTTTCAAAAAAAGAATAAAATAAAGGCAAGAAAAATGTGGCTACTCCAAAAACAAGAGTTAAAATTCCTAATTGAAGCTGAAAATTGTAAAGTTTATTCTCGATTAAATTATCACTGGTTTTATAAATCTTTATCTCATTTTTATATAATAAAAGCCCTGCTAAAGCAAATAAGATTCCTATGAATATCAGCAAGTATATAATAAATCATCCCCTAAAAAAAGTTTTCTTAGATTCACCGTTATATATCTTATCACAGCCATCTAATAAATGCAAGCAGTCTGTTTTGCATCCAATCAAAAATTAAACTGCTTCTGCCTCTTTAAGAGGTTTGATAGGTAAGTAACGTCCTTTATGCTGATATAATGGTCTAACTCTCCCTGATCTAACTGCCTGAATAAAGTCTTTTTCACTCCTGACTTCTGCCTCAACTTCAGTAATATATTTACCGATCCGACCAGGCCTGTGGGCATCACTGCCTCCTAATAATGGCAGATTATTATAATCTGCAGCTTCTATTGCCCTATAATTATTTCTATCGCTGGTTGAGCCATTTAAACCTTCAATCCCATGGAGCAGCCTGGCTAAATGATCTATATTATCGCCAATCCCCCGATAATTATTTCTAAAAGGATGGGC
>JBNJEB010000134.1:0-4093 GCA_051745425.1 Bacillota bacterium | reverse complement strand
AAAATGAGGAGCAGAATGAGGAATCTGAAGAACAAAGTTCGGAAGATAATGTTTCAGAACAAGAAGAAGAGGAAACTAATCCTCCTCCACCTCCAACAGCTGGTGATCTGATAGGTATTATTGAACCTCCAACTTTCCCTAAGGATTTAGTTGCCAGTCGCACGGAAGGAACTGTTTCTTTAATGGCCAAAGTCTCAGAAAATGGAAATGTCGAAAATATAGAGATTGTGGATTCTTCCGGTCATGATTCAATGGATAGAGTTGCGCAACTAACTGTGGAAAATGGCTGGGAATTTAAAGAATATCAGCGTTCTTACAAAATACCAGTTACGGTAAGATATATAATTGACGAGTCAGATAACAGTAAGGTAGAAGTTGATATTGGTGAAGTAGAATTTATTTCTGGAGGTGAGGATTAATCAATGGTTAAAAATAGATATATATTTATTTTAATTATGCTGTTATTATTTATTTTCACTTTCAATTCAGCTGCTCAGGATGACTTTTTTGAAAATGTTGATGAAAATAATAATTTAAGATATGGTAATGATTATATAGTAATTGTAGTAAATCAAAATGATAATGCTCAGGGGAGATTTGCAGTCGAAACAACTGGTGGTGATCCCTCCAGGGAAAATGATGATGATAAACCTTTAATTTATGGTAGACCCAATCCCTGGACTTCATATACTTCACTCTGGATTGACGATGAACGTTATGTGTTTGGTGGAGAAACTCAAAGAAGAGCCGGAGAAAATGCTAATTACGGGGAGATAACTCAGGAACCAACTGTTAAAGATGGTAAAATAATTACTGAAACCAAATTTGATAATGTTATTGTGGAACAAATACTATCAATTGTTAAGAGTTCTACAACAGGTCTTTCTGATAGTGCCCAAATTGAGTATAGAATTACCAATGAAGGTGATGAAGATAAGAAAATAGGTTTAAGAATAATGCTTGATACAATGCTTGGAGAAAATGATGGTGCTCCATTTAGGCTGGGTGAAGATACTATTTCAGAAGATGAACTATATTATGATAAACAGCTGGATGATTTCTGGCAGGCTTTTGATAGGGTTTCTGACCCCCAGGTTACATCTCAGGGCTCATTTATCGGCCCTGATGTTACAACACCAGATCGAGTATATTTCTCTGACTGGGGGAGCCTTGCTGATGGTGTCTGGGATTTTGATTTTAATCCCGGTCAGGATTTTATGCGCAAGGGTGAATATGAAATAGACAGCGCGATGGCGATGTACTGGGTTCCTGAAACAATTGAAACTGGAGAAACTGAAACCTATATAACTAAATATGGTCTTGGCGGTATTACAACAGTACCAGGTATTTTATCACTTGGAGTAACCTCGCCAGCTGAAACAACTTTAAATGAAGATAATGATACTTTCCCAGTAGTTGCTTATTTAGAAAACACTTCCGAAATTGATGCGGATAAAGTTACTGCAGAAATAGACTTACCGGATGATTTTGAAGTTGAGGAAGCAGATAGAGAGATCGGTGATATGGAACCTGGAGATATTTCTCAAATAACCTGGAATGTAAGAGCAAAAGATCTAAATGATCTACCGGAAGAAATGACATATCGTGTTACTGCAGATGCAGATAATACTGATTCCAATGAAGTGGAAAGAAAGGTGGAATTTATAGGTCCGCCAGAACTGGATGCTGATATTACTTTAATGGAAGATGTGGAGTCTGTTGATGGAAAATTAGAACCAAATCCATTTAGAGTCCAGGCTGAGATTAATAATTCAGGAGAAAGTTCTCTTTATGGTGTAGAAGCAGAACTGATTTTACCACCTGGTTTAGTTACAGCCAGCAGTGAAAAAGCTAAGAAAAATTTAGGTAATCTAAAAGATGGAGAGAAATTAAATATAAACTGGGCAATTGAGGCCTTAAGAGTAGATGGAAGCTTACCTTTTGCTCTTAAAGTGACTGGTTTAAATGATTATCAAAAAACCATTGTAGAAGAAATTGATCTACCTGAATTAAAGCCGCTTATTTTGCTCAAAGAAAACAAAGGTCAGCGTGATGAAGATTATTTAGCAGTTGATATTTTAGCTGCTAATATAGCTGAAGCCGAAAATATTAGTTTTGAACTTAATTACAATAGTGAAAATTTATTATTGACTCATGTTTCACGTGGTGATTTCTTTGTCGGAGATAATAACTTACTGCCTTTTAATAAACCTGATAAATCTGAAGATAATAAAATTATATTTGATCAGGAATTCCCCTTTAATAGAGCAAATGGTGTTATTGCAACAGTACATTTTAAGATTAGAGGAGATAAGACGGGAAGTATTAGTCTTGATAATTTAGAAGCAGTCAATGGAGAGGGAGATTCCTTTCAAATTGAAATTAGAAATATTCTAGAGGAGGAAAATTAAATGTTAAAAAATACAACAATTGTTTCTTTAACGATTTTAGTTTTATTAATTTTTAGCACCGGAGCTTATGCCCAGGAATTTGATGATGTTCCTAGAGACCACTGGGCTTATGATAGTGTGCAGGCTCTGGCTGAAGAGGGGTATTTGAGTCTTTATTCTGGGGAAGACTTTAATGGAGAAGAACCATTAACCAGATATGAAATGGCAGAAATCATTGCCAATGTATTAGATAATACAGTTGGAGGTACATCTGCTGAAAATCTTTCTGAGGAAGATGTTGATGTGATTAGAGAACTGTCTTTAGAGTTTAGAGATGAGCTGGTCACAGTTGCACAAAGACAGAAAGATTTTGAAGAGAGATTAAATAATATAGAAGATAAAAACCAAATACAGAATGAAGATATATCCAATATAAATGTTGAATTAGCTGAAATGGAAGAAGAAGTTGATAAAGTACCTAACTTAGAAGAAAGTGTCAGTGAAATTGACAGTCAGATTGCAAGTTTAGAAGAAGAATTAACTGCAATCAAGGAAGAAGGAGTTTCTGGAGAAAAACTGCAGGATCTTGAAGATAATCAGAGTGTAAATATGACAAGAATAGAAGAATTAGAAAACAGAATTGATGAACTGGAAGGTGAAAGAACTGCTGAGGAAGAGGATTCAGATGGTGGTTCAATTAATACAGGCTATATATTAGGTGGTTTAGCCCTATTAGCATTAATCCTTTAAAGACTAGTCTCTAAATAAGATATATGCTTTGATATAATATAAGAGGAGAGTATTCTATGCAGAAGATAAAATTGAAAAAAATAATTCTGGTATTAACTTTAATTATGTTATTAAATATGACATTTTTACCTTATATAACAGAATCCGCTGAAGTAAAAGCTTCTTCAATTGAGAAAGATGATATTTATACCGGCCTGGGTTTAATGTTTTTGTTCATTGCTCTGGGTGGTGGTAATAATAATCAGCAGGAAGTTTCTGATGATGAATTTAATAGTTATCAAAATTTCAGTTCTGATGAAATTAAAATTCTGGCCAGTATAATTAATGCAGAGGCTCGCGGTGAAAGTTATAAAGGTAAAGTTGCCGTCGGAGCAGTTATCATTAATAGAGTCTATCATCCATCATTTCCAAATACTATAAAAGAAGTTGTCTACCAATCTGGGCAGTTTACTCCTGTAGAAAATGGAATGATAGATAAGAAACCGGATAGTGACTCGTTGAAGGCTGCTTATGATGCTGTAGAAGGGGAGGATCCAAGTCAGGGAAGTCTGTATTTCTATAATCCTGAAAAGTCAAAAAACCCCAGCTTCTTTGCTAAAAGAGAAAAAGTAACAACTATTGGGGATCATGTTTTCTTGAAATAAAAAAAGACCTCAGAGCAGCAGTCAGTCTGTTCTGAGATCTTTTCTATCTAATATTATTTTATTCTACTTCAATAATTTTTTCTATAACTGTTATTTTTTCAAACTCCAGTTCTTTAGTAACCTGATACATATTTCCTCCCGGAGAGGTTTCTGGTATATCATTAACCTTGATTTCATTTATTTCTCCATTTTTTGCTGCGATTAATATTCTATCATCTTTAGCTGCTTTAACTGCTCCAGCTAATTTATATTTTGTATTTGAAAAAATTCTTATTCCCTTACCATTTCTTTTCTGAGCTCTAAAGCTGT
>JBNJEB010000133.1:0-4121 GCA_051745425.1 Bacillota bacterium | reverse complement strand
TTGCCAAATCCACCAGTTGTTAATAAAGTTCCTACCTGATAGGTGATAAAGGCAACTGTATAGCCTGTGGCTAATTGATAGCCAATGGCACCTAATAGCCATTTTTTATTTTCCATCTCAGCATTCATGGCTCCAATAGCTGCAAAACATGGCGGAGTAAAAAGGTTAAACATTAAATAGGCCAGGGCAGCAACTGAGGTCAAGCCCATGATTTCTGCAACATTTGATCTACCGGCTACCAGGGTAAATTCTTCAGGATTAATAAAGTTGGTAATGCCGTAAACTACAGCCAGGGTACCAACTACATTCTCCTTGGCAATAAAGCCTGTTATGGCAGCAGCAGCTAATTGCCAGGCACCGAAACCTAAGGGCACTAATAAAATTGCAAATGGTGAGGCAATACTGGCTAGAATACTGGTACCTTCAGCTCCTTCTGGAACAACCTGGAGCTGCCAGTTAAATGTCTGCATAATCTGGATAATCATATTACTTAAAAGTATAATCGTACCTGCTTTAATAATAAAGGCTTTAGCTCTTGAAAACATCGAGATAGTGGCCCGCTTGATACTGGGCACCTTATATTCTGGAAGTTCCATAATAAAGAATGATCTCTGTTTTTCTGCACCTGTAATCTTTAATACGATAATAGCACTGATGATAATTAAGCCAATTCCCATGAAATACATGCTGGTACCAACCCAGGGTGAGCCATTGAAAAAGACTCCGGCAAAAAGAGCTATAACCGGTAGCTTGGCCCCACAGGGCATAAAGGGTGTCAGCATGGCTGTTGTTCTCCGCTGACGTTTATTTTTGATTGTTCTGGTTGCCATGATTCCAGGGATGGCACAACCTGTTCCAATGATCATCGGGATGATTGATTTACCGGATAAACCGACTTTCTTAAAGAACCGATCCATGATCATTGCCACCCGGGCCATGTAACCGCTATCTTCAAGCAGGGCTAAAAGGAAAAAGAGGACCATAATCAGTGGCAGGAAGCCAACAACAGCTCCAACTCCACCGATGATACCATCCAGAAGGATAGCTCTCAGAATAGGGGAGACTCCTCCTAGATAGCCTTCAACCCAGCCATTAAAGCTATCTATCCAGCCTACAAAGAAATCGGCTAAAACCGGTCCTACATGGGTCTGGGAGATGGAGAAGACTGTCCACATGATTACAGCAAAAATAGGGATTCCAAACCATTTATGGGCAATAATTCGGTCAAGTTTATCCTGCCAGGTCTGTCGGTTGCTATCTACCTTTCTATCTTCCACCTCTGCCACGATTTCATTGACAAATTCAAATCTCTTTTTATCAGAAACTTTAGCGGCTTCTTTATCGGTGATAGCACCAGTATAGCCTGTAAAGGGAGCTTTCTGAGAACTTCCTTTGGTTTTAACAACTGTCTTAATGAGCTGGCTAAAACCATTTTTTCTGCTATTGGTTGAGACAGTTTCAACCACCGGGCAGCCCAGTTTCTCAGATAATTTTTCTATATCTATGTCTGTTTCTTTCTTTTTAGTTAAATCACTCTTATTTAAAGCAACAACAACCGGTATATTTAATTCAAGGAGTTGGGTTGTGAAAAATAAGCTTCTGCTTAAGTTTGTGGCATCAACTATGTTGATAATAACATCAGGGTCTTCCTTTTTAACAAAATCACTGGTGATAGTTTCTTCTGAGGTAAATGGAGTCATTGAATATGCTCCAGGGAGGTCAACGGCAATTATATTTTCAGCTGTCTGATTCAGGTCCGGCTTAATCAGACCTTCTTTTTTTTCTATGGTAACTCCAGACCAGTTACCAACTCTTTCAATTCTACCTGTAATAGCGTTGAACAATGTGGTCTTACCGCTATTAGGGTTTCCTGTAAGTGCAACTCTCATTTTTATTTTATCTCTCCTTTTTGTTTGATTTTCTGAGTTCAAATTTTCATTAATTTGTTTTACCTTTAATAATATATTAATCCATTAATTTATTCTTCTATGATAATAGCCTCAGCCAGATCTTTATCGATGCTGTATCTGGCATCTTTGATGGAAATCACATAGTTTTCGGCCAGGATAGAGATAATCGTAATTTCTTCACCGGCATAACAGCCCAGGGTGAATAAAAAGTTTTTTAATTCGTCATCATCGGACTGGACTTTCTTGATAGTGTATTCTTTATTTATTTCAGCCTCGGTCAAATTAGTCACTTGATTATCACTTCTTTCTGTAGCTCTATCGGATAAAGCCATCTTCTGGCTAATTGTATAACACATCTTATAACCTCCTGGAGGATTGTATATTAATAAATATATTTTTCAATTCTAAATTTAGTTAAATTTACTGGAGCAATCCGGGTTCGCTAGAACTTTATTTTCTTCAGCGAGATATTCTACTAGATGTTTCATTGTAACATTGCTTATGACATGCTCCATCATGCAGGCATCATTTTCAGCTATTTCTTCTTCGACCCCGAGTACATTTGTTAAAAATTCTTTGATCATTTTATGGCGGCAGGAGATATCTTCTGCATAATCTCTACCTTTGCTGGTTAAAATAACCGGGCCATATTTTTTTTGAGTGACTAGCTGCATTTTAGCTAGCTTGCCTATTACCTCGGAGACACTGGAGGCTGCAATATCCAGATTATCAGCGATTTCTGATATCCGGGCTGAGCCACTTTCCCTGGTTATTTCCAGGATGGCTTCCAGATAATCTTCCATTGATGAGGTAATACTGAGTGTGCTTTCCATTTAATTCCCTCCAAATTTATTGAGCATGTCTCTAATTTCGCCAGTCGTATCTTTTTATTAGGCTAACCTAAAACTCTCTTAAAAAAATAGTTTAGGCTTACCTAAACCTAACCTAAAAAAATATTGCCTGACTTAAATCTAAATGAAAACCAATTTCATTTGCTAAATATAATTCTAACTTAAATATTTTTAGATGTCAAGGATGTAGACTAGAAAACTTATGATTAAAACTGATTAAGTTTTCAAAAAGGAATTTTGGACTATAAAAGGAATTTTGCCTGCTGGCAGAGAACTTTAATAAATAAGAGGAGATATATTATTATTTTTTGCCACTTTAGATAGGTTATTTTATATCACTTAATATATGTTAATTTACTGGCCTAGGAATGTTAAGAATTAGTGGCGTCTAATAATTTGGGAGGTTGAGTTAATGGATAAAATATTTGAGCAGATAGAGGCAAAAGAAGAGGAAATGATTAGAGAGCTGGAGCGGCTGGTTAATATTGATAGCGGTTCATATACAAAAATAGGTGTTGATAAAATTATCTCCAGGTATGAGCAGATATATACAGGACTGGGTTTTCAGACAGAAATTAAAGAGAATCAGGACCAGGGCAATAATTTGCTTGCCAGGAGAGATGGAGAACTGGATGGTAACTGGCTTTTTCTTGGTCATGTAGATACTGTTTTTTCTGAAGGGACAGCAGCCAAACGGCCATTTAAATTGGATAAAGAAGCTGACAGAGCTTATGGGCCCGGGGTCTGTGATATGAAATCCGGGGTGGTGATCCTTAAAACTGTTCTGGAAACTTTAATCAGCTCAGATGTTGAACTTCCTGACCTGGTTGTCCTTTTAAATGGGGATGAAGAGATCGGTTCACCTACCTCCCGGGAGCTGATTGAAGCTGCTGGCAGGGAGGCTACTGCCTGTTTTGTCCTGGAACCAGGGAGGGAAAACGGTGACCTGGTCACTGCCAGAAAAGGTGTTGGGATCTATGAGTTGATTGTTAGCGGCAGGGCCGCCCATGCCGGGAATGATCATGAAAAAGGCATCAGTGCAGTTGAGGAGCTGGCCTATAAAATTCAGGAGGTCCACCAACTTACTGATTATCAAGAGGGTATAACCCTCAATGTTGGTGTGATCCAGGGAGGCGAGCGGCCTAATATTGTAGCTGATAATGCCAGGGCTGAGATAGATTTAAGAATTGCCAGGCTAGAACAGGCCAGTGAAATAGAAAATAAGCTCAAGGAGATAGCAGTAAAAGAACATTTGCCAGGGTCAAAAACCTTGCTTAAAGGGGGTCTGAATCGGCCACCGATGGAGAAAAGCCAGGAGTCAGGGCGGATCTTCCAGGTTTTTAAAGATGTCGGGAAAAGA
>JBNJEB010000132.1:0-4181 GCA_051745425.1 Bacillota bacterium | reverse complement strand
GGTTATTGCAGATTCAGGCATTATTATCAGCTCTGCACCACTTTCAAAAAGCTGATTTGTCTCTTCAGCTATCAACTCAGTAAACCTTTCAATATTCTGGCCGTGCCACTTCTCCTCCTGGGGAATTTCAGTCGCTATAATACCAATATTTATTCTCTCACCGGTCAGATACTGGTCATTGTTCAGCCTGTCTAAAGCCTGGCCACTAATATAACCTGAAGCTATAAATATAACCAGAAGCAATAAGAGATACCTGATTCTCCTGACAGTTATTAATTTATAGATCAATCCATTGATTAAAACAACAATAAAAGATAATAGAAATACCCCTCCATATTCAGACAGCTGTAAGAATCGATCAAAACCTGTCTGAGTTAACCCTAAATTACCAAAGGGATAATATGGCAGGATAAAATTAATCAGATATTCAAAGGCAACCCAGCTACCTGCCAGCAGCAAGATAGAAGCCTGCTTTTTACTGCCTCTCTCAATAAACTTATAAGCAACAGACCATAAACCCATATTAAAACCGGCTATGACAAATAAGGCAATTAAGAAAACTATCACCAGAGGAAATGGCAGACCACTAAAATCATTAATCGGATGATATAACCAGTAGCTGGCCCCAACTCCAATTGTAATACCTAAAATCCAGCCATAGACCAATACTCTTTTGTAATCCTTTAATTTTTTCATAACTATTATAGTCGGTACCAGCCCAAACCAGGCAAGCCAGTAAAGCCCGGGATTCCCAAGTGGCAGAGTCAGTAAGATTCCACTTAATATTATTAATAAAATCAACTTGATTACCTCCGTTATTAGATCAACTTTGCTTCCAGACCTTCTCTATCTAAAATCAAAACTTTTCTTCCCTGATTCTCTATTAAACCTTCATCTTTTAATTGACTGATATTCCGGCTAACAGTCTCTCTGGTCAGCCCTAAATAATTGGCAAGCTGCTGCTGGCTCATCTCCTTTAGTGCCAGGTCATCCTCCCCTGCCATATCTAAAAGAGATTGAATAATCCTGGTCTTTGAATCCAGTAGAGCCAGGCTCTCAATCCTGCTCTGGGAAAAAAACAGCTTATCAGCCATTGTTTTTAACATCCCCCAGCCTATCTCTGGATTTTCAAGAAAATAGTCTTTAAAATCATCTCTTTTTAAAAGATTCAGTCTGGAATCCTCCAGGCAGATTGTTGTTGCCGGATAAATCTCATGGCCAAAGAGGATAACTTCACCAAAAACTTCACCTGGTTCAATAAATTTAACGATATGCTCCTTGCCATCAGGAGAATTTCTGGTTATTTTTACTTTGCCTTCCCTCAAAAAGAACATACTCTCTCCTTTATCTCCAGCCAGAAAGATAGTCTCACCTTTCTGATAGCTCTTTTCATTTAAAAGTTCATAGATATCTTTTAGTTGACTCTCTTCTAAATCAGAAAAGATTAGAAATGATTTCAAAAAAGTAAAATCAGTCATCGAAACCCTCCTAACAATAATCAAAAGACCCAGGACATAAATTATCCTGGATCTTTAAATAATCAAATTTATTTCAAGATTACTCCTCTTCTTCCCGGGCAGCCTTGATAACATCTTCAGCTTCCTTTTCAGGAACCCGATCATAATGAGAGAATTCCATGGCAAAGTTACCATAACCACCGGTCAGAGATTTAAGTTCAGTTGCATAGGTAAACATCTCTGCCTGGGGAACCTGGGCTTTAATAATCTGTTTACCATCAACTGGGTCCATCCCCTGAATTCTACCACGGCGGGAGTTGAAATCACCCATGATATCGCCCATATACTCTTCAGGAACAGTAACCTTAACATCCATAATTGGTTCAAGCAAGACAGGCCTGGCCTGCTCTAAAGCCTTTTTAAATGCTTTAGAACCGGCAATCTTAAATGCCATTTCTGATGAGTCAACATCATGATAGGAACCATCATATAATGTAACTTTAAAATCTACAACAGGAAAACCAGCTAAAACTCCATCTGCACTGGCCTCTTCAATTCCCTTTTCAACAGCAGGAATATACTGACTTGGAATGGCCCCGCCAAAAATCTCTTCCTCAAACTCAAAACCTGAACCAGAAGATAGAGGCTCTACTTTCATCATAACATGACCATACTGTCCCCGGCCACCAGACTGTTTCTTGTATTTTTCCTCAACATCGACCTTGGACTGGATTGTCTCCCGATATTCAACACTTGGAACACCGGTCACAAAACTAACATCGAATTTCTCCTGACAGATCTTTTTAATAACATCTAAATGAACTGTACCCATTCCATGAACCAGCAGTTCTTTAGTGGCTCGATTATATTCAACTTTAAATGTTAGATCTTCCAGGGAATATCTATTAATTGCATCTGACATCTTATCTTCAGCCTGACCATCAGCAGGCATAACCTTCTTAACAAGCATCGGAGTAGGTAATTCAATTGGAGCCAGTTCAATCTCATTATCTGGATTGGTGATAGTATCAGATGTTTCAATCTCATCAATCTTGGCAACTGCCCCAATCTCACCGGCAACTAATTCATCGACCTCTATCTGTTCTGAACCATTTAACTTATAAAACTTGGTAGTTCTAATATCTGTATCCCGATTTGATATATATAATTCGCTATCTTTATTTATCTTACCACTATAAATCCTAAAGATTGATAATTTACCGATATAAGGGTCAACCATGGTCTTACCTACCCTGGATACCAATGGATCCTCTTCATTAAATTCAACTTCAAGTTCATTGCCTTCGGCATCTTTTAAAGTACGGGTCATAGCTGCATTAGGATTTAGCCTGACAATATAGTCAAAAGCTTCCTTAACGCCAGAATTAATCGTTGCCACACCTGAAAATACCGGCACAGCAGTATTATTGGCTACTGCAGTAAATAAGGTATTGGTAATTTCTTCATCGGTAATCTTTTCATCCTCTAAGTATTTCATCATCAATTCATCATCAGATTCAACAACACCCTCAATCAGTTCAAGATAATATTCATCATAGATATCCTGATACTGGTCAGGGATTGGTTCTCTATTGCCTTCCTTATCAATATGCTCACCGGTTAAAAGGTTAATAACCCCATTATAATCTTCGCCTAAACCGGCAGGTACAGTCATTGGTATTAAAGGCACATCACTAAAAGCCTGTAGTTCTGCAAATAATCTATCAAATTCTATTCCATCTTTATCAAGTTTATTAATAAATATAAAACGAGCAAGCTGATCTTTAACAGCTCTATCCCAGACATAATTCGTATTAACCTGAATACCGCTACTACCATCAATTAAGACTATTGTACCTTCAACCATACTAAAGGCACTGGCTACTTCTCCTCTGAAATCAGCATATCCTGGAGTATCAATTAAATTGACTTCTTTCTTATTCCAGGGAAAAGAAAAATAGGAATTAGTAATCGAGTATTGCTGCTTCTTTTCTACAGGGGTAAAATCTGAAGCTGTATTTCCTTTTTCAACGGTACCGGCCTCTTTCTTTTTACCGGCATGCACTAACACCATTTCGTTAAAAGTAGTCTTTCCTGCCCCCCCGTGAGAAACTAGTGCGAGGTTTTTAATATTCTTTGTCTGATATTTGGACAATCTTAACACCAACCTTTCCCTTTATTAATAATTTAATATAATTTAACATCTGATTGTTATTTATTTATTCTATATAGTTCTGATTAATTCCTGCATAATTGTTAATTTAATTTCAGATTTTTAGTATTATTCAGTAGAAAACTATTAAATCAGGCTTAACTATAATATTTGATAATAAAAAAATCCCAACCAGAAGATTTAATTCCAGTTGAGATTTAAAGTTAATATTTAATTATTCCTGTTAAAACCCAATCAATAGCCAGTCTATATATAAATCTGTTTAAATTAAGTCAATAGCCAGTTATATATAAATCTGTTTAAATTAAGTCAATAGCCAGTTTATATATAATTCGTTCTAAATAGGGTCTAAATACCTTTAAATTCGCCTGGCTTAATTTCTGCATTCATTAGAGATCCAATTTTACTCCAGACTAACACCATTTATCCTGCGGGAATCCTCCGGGATTGCTCCGGCTTTCCTCCAGGATTACTCTGGGATTGTTCCAACTAATGCTGCCTACAATCATCAGAATATTCATCTAGATTAGAGTATAAATCTACATCTAATT
>JBNJEB010000131.1:0-4185 GCA_051745425.1 Bacillota bacterium | reverse complement strand
ATCATTCATATAAATAACTAGCTCATCAGAATCAATAAAACCTCGCTCAAAGGTAACTTTAACATTATCATATAAATAGGTTATCGATTCCGGTCGGTCAATCTCTCCCCGGTCAGAAACAATCTCATATTCCTCCCAGAAAATAGTTACACCATCTTCTAAATCTATCCAATCAGATTGATAATCCAGCTTGCCTGCCTTAATTTGAACATTTGCATAAACAGTCTGATATGAGACCATAACTAAAACCAGACTAAATAGTAAAACTGCTCCAACTTTTAAAAAGATAGCTTTGTTATTCATAAAATAACCTCCCTGACCAGAATTTTATGATACTAGTAATTAAAAATTAAAATGGACCCCGACCTTTGCATTGTTAATATCTAAAAGACTTAATTCAACTGACAATTCTGGAGTCATATTCATTCGGGCGCCAAAATTAAAGGATTGATCAATATATTCTGCCATAATCCTTGTTCTTGGAAGTCTCATGCCCTGACCATTATCTTCATCAACTATCTGTACATCGTATGGATTAATAACATGATCTATCCCAAAAAAGATTCCACCCATTTCATTATCTGACAGTCCAAAATGACCTCTTGTATTTTCAGCTAAAGAAAGGCTCCCTACTGCATAAAGAGAACGTCCTCTAATTCCAACTGCAAGATCAGGACGACCCTCGCCTTCAGCAATTAATCTGGTCTTTAAAAGAATACCTAATTCAGGTTCCTGGGGATTGTCAATCACCTGCCCACCAAGCTCAATAAAATTTTCTAATTTAAATAAGCCATAAATTCTAGTATCAGAACCTATTCTTTCTGCTCCAACTGCTCCCTGATTTTCAATAATTCCTGCTGTCGGTGTCCGAATCAAATCTGTTTCTACTGCATCTGCTGGCTGGATAATAGCCAGAATCGCCACAACTATTAAAAATACTATTGCAATTTTACTGATAATATTCATATTAATCTTCCTCTCCTAAATAATTCTTGATCTTTTCTAATTCACCTTTAAGTTCTGAGATTTCTTTTTTTATTTTATTAATCCTTCTAATGCTAGCAGCTTCTTTTAAGTATTCTCTATGTTCTCTTGCAGGTATCCCTGAATAAAAGCCAGGTTCTTTAATATCCTTGCTCACTTTAGCCTTAGCTGTTATTGTAGCTTTATCTGAAATTACTAGATGATCTTCAATTCCAGCCTGCCCGGCAAGAGTTACATAATCACCCAGCTTTGTGCTCCCACCAATTCCTGTCTGGCCAACAATCAAATTATGCTTCCCGACCTCAACATTATGGCCGATTTGGACTAAATTATCAATCTTTGTCCCCTGACCGATGATAGTCGCTTCATTGGCAGCTCTATCTATAGCAGTAAGGGCCCCAATTTCAACATCATCTTCAATTATTACTCGGCCCAACTGTGGTATCTTAAAATGTTTTTTTCCATCACTGACATAACCATAGCCATCTGAGCCTATCACTGTGCCAGCCTGGATTTCAACTCTATCTCCGATTAAAGTATCGGTCATTATCTTAACTCCTGGATGAAGCAGAACATCATCACCAATCTCACAATTATCTCCTATAATTACTCCAGGTGCAATTCTCACTCTATCTCCTAAAACTACATTATCACCAATTAAAACCCCATTATGAATCGAAACCTCTTCGCCGGCTTTAAAATCTTTCCCTAAAATAGCTGAATCGGCAGTCCCTGGTTGATAATATCTCTCATCGGAAAAACAACTGGCCAATCTGGCATAAGCAAGTTTAGGGTTTTCAACAATAATAGCCGGAATCCTTTCCTGATAAAGTTCTTCAGTTAATAAAATTAAACCAGCATTACTATTTAAAGCCATGTCTAAAAAGAACTCTGATTCAGCATAGGTCAGCTCTGTGGAGCTAGCCGATTTGGCTCCTCGAAAGCCAGTAATTTTAAGTTCAGGATCGGCCTTTAAGCTGCCACCTGCCAGTTCTGCCAGCTCCCCAGCCTTAAAGGTTGCTTTTTTATTCTTCTGGTTCAACTGACTCTCCATCATCAATTTCAGCCTCCTCAGCTAAATCTTCATCTAAATGCTTGATAACTTCATCAGTTAAATCAACCCCGCCGGCAATTACCCGATCAGCCTCAACAACTAACCAGAGATCATATTGATCTGTCAACTTTTCAATTGCCTCTTCCATTAAGCCCAAAAACTCTCTTTCAAGTTCAGTCTGGCTAAATTCATACTGCTGATATATCTGTTGCTGATCATAGGTCTCATTGGCAGTTCCATCATCAGCAGCTTTATATAAATCTTCCAATTCCTGGCCCCGTTCATTAAGTTCTCTCTGGAAATCAGCGGCCAGTTCACTTTCGGCCTGAAGTCTTTCAAGATTTATAAAACCAATAGTCGGTTCTGGCTCAGGTTCTTCAGGTTCCTCTCTCCAGACCTCCAGATATTGATAAGTCAATAAAGATGATCCAATTGCTGTTACAATAAATATTATAATAACTGCTATTAACCAGCGTTGATTATCTTTAAAACTAAAGAATGCCTTAAGTTTATCCATCCTTATCTTCCAGCTCCCTGCTTAAATATTGAAAATTAGTTTCAAGCCAGGCCAGATCTTCAGCCTGGGATTCCAGATAATTTTGATAATTATTTTCTAATTCAGTATATAATTCTTCTCTTTTTGCCTCTAATTCTTCCTCCAGCTCAACTTTCTTAGACTCTATTTCCTGATTTAAAATCTGCTGTTTAGCAACCTGGTAATCAGAGAATTCATTTTGTAATTCTATTGCCTCTTCATAAATATCCTGATTCAAATCAGCTTCCAGGCCAGATCTAACATTTTCAACCTGTCTTGCTACTTCACCTTCAATCTCAGACAGTCTGGCTCTAATTTCAGCTTCTCTAGATGGTGATAATTCAAGTACTCTTAACTTAACCCTTAAGTTTAGAAGTTCTGCCCGATGTTCTGATAAGAGCTCTTCTCTGAAATTTTTTAATGAAGTCAATTCATCATCTGAAAGACCAACTTCCAGAGCTGCTATCTTCTGATTTATTTCCTTTCTTTTCTCAAGAATCTCCGCCTGAATTTGATTCTGTCTCTCAGTTGCATAAGCCTGAAGTTCCTGTTCCTGGCTTCTATCAATAGCCTTCAGACGATTTTGAACAGTACTCTCGCCGACTAAATAATATTGATCCGCCAGCAACTCTTTCCTTTCTTTAAGAAAAAAAAGCTGATTAGCCTGACTCAATTTTAATTTTTCTTGAATATTAGCCAATTTCAACTCAGATTCGGCTTTTTCACTTTCCAGTTGGGCCATATAATCATCATGAACTGACCTATTGGCTCCAGTCACTTCAGCCTGAGGAACAGCTCTTTCAGGTTTAAAGGCAGTCATCTGAACATAATTAAAAATAACTGCACCACCGGCAAAGACAACTGCCAGAACAGCAAAAAATAATATATATTTCAAGATAAGATTATCTCGAATATTTAATTTATTTTTTTGATCTTTATTATCTCCCATAAATAAACCCCTCTTTTGCAGGAAGATCAAATTATTAAAAAACCTTAATAAAAACAAAAAACAGCCCGAACACGACAGCACTGCCGGCCCGGGCCTTGAGACTCAAATTATTCAATCATCTCAATTAATTCAGAGGTAAGGTCGTAACCACCGTATAATACATTTTGCCCATCAAGAACTACTGAGACGCCCTTTTCTTCGGCCAGTTGATTTAAAAGTCCTTCAATATCAGCTAAAACTTCCTGAATTAACTCCTGCTCTCGTTGAGTTAACTCTTCCTGATACTGTTGTAAAAGCTGTTGCTGTTCTTCCTGACTAAGATCATCTGCTTCACTCTCTAATTCAGCCTGCAATTCCTGAGCTTCTGAATTTAACTGGGCTTCTGCTTCAGCCTTATCAGGATGGGCTTCAAATACCTCCTGTAAATTAACATAAGCAATTTCACCTTCTGCAGCTGCTGGAACAACCATAAAGAAACCGACTGCCAGCATTAAAACCGAAACCATCATAACTCTACTAATCCTATTCATTACTAAGTATTCCTCCTTGTGTATTCAAACTTAATTAATTCCTGTATTTTATTATACTATCTTTCAACAATTAATTCCAGCCTGATCTAAAAAGTTTGGCCAAAACTTAAATGGGGAGTTCCTGACCAATCTT
>JBNJEB010000130.1:0-4288 GCA_051745425.1 Bacillota bacterium | reverse complement strand
GGATAAAAGAGGCTGGAGCTGCAGAGGTTCATCTGGTGATATCATCGCCCCCGGTATCTTATCCCTGTTATTTTGGCCTGGATACATCAAGGAGAAAAGAACTTATAGCAAGTCAGAATTCTGTTGGTGAGATAGCTGAAATCATAGGAGCTGATAGCCTGCATTATTTAAGTCAAAAAGGTTTATGTAAGGCCATTAAAAACAGCCCTGAGATTGATTTCTGTACTGCCTGTTTTGATGGTGATTATTCAAAAGTTGATTATTTTCTTCAGGAGGAGACAAGATAATGGGGATTTCATATAAAGATGCCGGGGTCGATATAGATGCTGGTAATAAAGCAGTTGAATTGATGGAAGCAGAAGTAGCATCAACCTTTTCTGCAGAGGTGATTAATAATCCAGGTGGTTTTGGTGGGTTATTTAAACCAGATATTGGAGCATTTAAGGAACCTGTACTGGTTTCAGGGACTGATGGAGTTGGTACTAAATTAAAACTGGCATTTGAGCTAGATATCCACGATACAATTGGCATCGATCTAGTGGCCATGTCAGTAAATGATATCCTGGTTCAGGGGGCCAGGCCCTTATTCTTTTTAGATTATCTGGCAACAGGTAAAATTGAGCCTGAGAAGGTTGCAGAGATTGTTAAAGGTATAGCAGCAGGCTGCAGGGAGGCTGGAGCTGCTTTATTAGGCGGCGAAACTGCTGAAATGACAGGTTTTTATAATGCTGGTGAATATGACCTGGCCGGTTTTGCAGTTGGAATTACAGACCAGGCCAATCTAATAACTGGAGAAGATATAGAGTCCGGGGATAAATTAATTGGGCTTGCTTCCAGTGGAGTTCACAGTAATGGTTTTACCCTGGCCAGAAAAGCCTTATTTGAGATTGCCGGTTATTCCTATCATGAAAAATTAACCGGTCTTGATCAGGAATTAGGACTTGAATTATTAAAACCGACCAGGATTTATGTTAAGACTGGATTAAAGCTATTAAATGAGTTTAGTATTAAAGGGATGGCCCATATTACTGGCGGCGGTATATTAGAGAATCTACCGAGAATCCTGCCTGACAACTTAAAGGCAGTAATCAAAAAAGATAGCTGGCAGCAGCCGGAAATATTCAAAATTATTCAGGAGGCAGGCTCAATAGCTGAAAAGGAAATGTTTAGAACTTTTAATATGGGACTAGGGTTTATATTAGTAGTTGATTCTAATCAGGAAGAGGCAATTATTAATAGTTTAGAGGAATTAAATGAAGAATATTATCTGATCGGAGAAATAGTTGAAGCTGATAATAATTCTGTTGAAGATAATAATAATTCTCTTGAATTTAAATAAGTCAGGCAGGTGGTTTTAATGAAAATAGCAGTCTTTGCCTCTGGCAGGGGTTCAAATTTACAGGCTCTGATTGATGCTTCTGCCAGGGGTTTTATTCCTTCGAAAATTGAGCTGGTCATTTCGGATAACAGGGATGCAAAAGCTCTAAAGAGGGCAGAAGCTGCCAGAATTGATAATTTATTTATTGACCCAGGAAAATTTAGCTCTACAGGGGAGTATGAAGAAAAACTGATTGAGATATTAAGGGAATATAAGATTGATCTGATAGCTCTGGCTGGCTTTATGAGAATTCTGTCAGCGAAATTTATCAAAGAGTACAAACATAAAATAATAAATATTCATCCTTCATTATTACCGGCCTTTAAAGGTCTTAATGCCCAGGAGCAGGCCCTTGAATATGGAGTTAAATATTCTGGCTGTACCGTCCATTTTGTAGATGCAGGTATTGATTCAGGTCCGATAATAGAACAGGCAGTGGTAAGGGTTGATGATAATGATACTGTTGCTGATTTGTCCCAGAGAATTTTAAAAGAAGAGCATAGAATATATCCTGAGGTAATTAGGGATATTTTAGAAAATAAGATTAAACTTAAAGATAGAAAAGTTATAAGAAATTAACTCTCCATAATCATTTATTAAACATTTTAAAATCATTTATTAATCACTGCTAATTTATGTTATAATATGATTAAGAATAATAGATTGATTGGGGAGGGTTTGAGATGATAGATGTAAAAGAGGCAGTTGAATCTGCAACTTCATTTGCTAAATATATTAATGAGGATAAAGAATTAGAATCACTCCGGGTAGAAGAAGTTGAAATATCTGAAGATGGGGATAACTGGCTGGTAAAACTGGGCTGGGATGATCCCAGATTAGTTGATGCCAAACCTCCTAGTGCTCAATTAACTAATTTAAGTGGTCAGATACCTAGAATTTATAAAATGTTTTATGTTGATGCAGAGACTGGAGAAGTGCAAAAGATGAAAAAGGTTACCTGATTTTATAAGTTATTTTATTCTTTAATCAATTAATGCTTGACAGCAGTGATATTTACTGATATCATAACATTTAAATATAATAAAAATCATCAAGAGTGGCAGAGGGACTGGCCCTATGAAGCCCGGCAACCTCTCTATTTTTAGAGAAGGTGCCAATTCCAGCATTTCCTTACAGGAAATGAGAGATGAGAGGAATGATAATCCTCTTTTTGAGGATTTTTTTATTTTCTGCTCTTGAATCTATAAGGAGCAGTTTTTTTTATTTTATAAATATATTTAATAACAGGAGATGAGATAATTTATGACAAAGCAATGGAAGAAATCGACTAAAGCAGTTAGATCAGGCTATTCACCAGAAGTAGGAGATCCCCAGGTTTTACCCCTGGTCCAGTCAACAACTTATAACTATGACGACCCAGAAAGACTGGCCGATATCTTTGATTTAAAGGCAGAGGGCCATATTTATTCCCGGATCAGTAATCCTACAGTTGCAGCCTTTGCAGAAAAAATTAATGATTTAGAAGGTGGGGCAGCAGCCCTGGCCACTTCATCAGGTCAGGCGGCAACTGTTATAGCTTTATTAAATATCTGCCAGCAGGGCCAGCATATATTAGCTATTTCTAATCTATATGGAGGTACCTATACATTACTTTCAGCTACATTAAAGAAATATGGTATTGATGTCACCTTTGTTGATCCTGACAGTTCTGTTGAAGAGATTGTTGCTGAAGCAAGGCCTGAAACCAGGTTAGTTTTTGCTGAAACAATTAGTAACCCTTCTTTAAATGTACTGGATTTTGATAAATTTAGTTCTGTAGCAGAAAAGCTTGCTGTACCTTTAATAGTTGATAATACCTTTCCGACACCAATTTTATGTAATCCTCTGGAGCATGGAGCAGATATAGTTTTACATTCAGCAACTAAATATATAGATGGCCATGCCAGAGCTGTCGGTGGTGTAATTGTTGATGGAGGTAGTTTTAACTGGGATAACGGCAAATATCCTGAATTGACTGAACCTGATCCAACCTATAATGGTGTCCGGTATGTGGAGCAGTTTGGCGATGAAGCCTATATTGTTAAGGCCAGAGCCAATCTTTTAAGGGATTTAGGTGCTACCATGAGTCCCTTTAATGCATTCTTATTAAATTTAGGCAGTGAGACCCTGGAGTTGAGGATGGAGAGACATAGCAGTAATACTCAAAAATTAGCAGAATTTCTGGAAGACCATGCTAAAATCAGCTGGGTTAATTATCCTGGTTTAAAAAGTTCAGATAAATACCATTTAACTGAAAAGTATCTGCCTGATGGGGCCAGTGGCATTTTAACACTTGGAGTTAAAGGAGGAATTGAATCAGCTAAAAAACTATTATCTTCTTTTGATTTAACATCCCTTGTGATTCATGTTGGCGATGCCAGGACCTCTATTTTACACCCGGCAACAACTACCCATAAACAGTTAAGCAAAGAAGAATTAAAGGAATCAGGGGTATCAGAAGATATGTTAAGGGTTTCTGTTGGAATAGAAAATATAGAAGATATTATTGCTGATTTTGATCAGGCGCTGGCTAGAATATAGAGGTGAGTTTAATGAAAAAAGTAGCAGTTTTAAATCTAATGCCTACAAAAATTAAAACAGAAAATCAGTTCAAACAGATCTTTGCCGGTCTTGCTGAAGATGTTGAATTGAGTTTTATCAGGCTTGAGTCATATGTATCAAAAAATATCAGCAAGAGTTATCTGGATAATAATTACCTTCCTACCAGTAAACTGGCCGATTATGACTTTGATCGTCTGATTATAACAGGAGCCCCCCTTGAAGATAAGGAGTTTTCTGAGATAAAATACTGGGATGAACTTAAAAAAGTTTTTGATTATGCTGATAAAAATATTAAATCGACAATCTATATCTGCTGGTCGGTAATAGCAGCTTTAAAATATCGGTATG
>JBNJEB010000129.1:0-4416 GCA_051745425.1 Bacillota bacterium | reverse complement strand
CTGATTCACAGGCTGATAACTTTTAATCTAAAAATCTATCTATCTAATTAGATATATTCTCCAATACTAACTAATCTGATAAAATAAACTAGAATTTTTTTATTAAATATTATATAATACAGTTAGAAACAAATTTAACCTGATAAATTAAAGGACTTTTTCAAGTTATACTGAATTAACTATTAGCCATCAAAATTATTTTATGAAAGGAGTGGTTTAAATGTTAGAACTATTAGGTGCTGCATTAGTAATCTGGTTAGTGATCTATTATTTAAATAGAACTACTCCATAATTTCGAACTCAATTTAATCTCAGATAAAAAGGAGAGAGCTATTCTCTCCTTTTTATTTGTTATTTTAATCTTTTTAAAATTATCTCTAGAGTTTCTCTTATACCACTGCTTGATTCAGGCTAATCTTATATCATTTACTTTAAATTATTGATTAAAACAGGGTGGTCCAATGACTAATTTAAGCATTATCATTTCATTAATTAAAAAGGATTTATTATATTTCTTTAGAAATAAAACTATACTTATTGTGATTATCCTGCCTGTACTGGCCTCTATTTTCTTTCTTTTAATAGAAACCGGTATATTCCAGGTTGAATATAATATCGGCATGATAACCGAAGATAATAAAGTTGAACTTGATAATTCCAATTATCAGGAAATAAATTTTATAAATTATCAGGATCTGGAGAGCGCCAGAGACGATCTCAATACAATCGATGGCATCCTGGAATTTCAGGCTGACAATCAATTTAAGCTCTATCTCAATAATCTTGAGCCAACAGAAATCCTGGTAATAGAGCAATATATCAATGAGATTATAATTTCAACAATGGATTATAAAATGCCCTTTGACCTGGATATTGAGCTAATCGATAACCAGTCTCCCTTTAATGATCTGATCTCTCTCTGGCTTGCAATTACAGTGGCCATGATCGGAATTGTCGTCATGTCTGGAGATCTTGCCGAAGAAAAAGATAATAAGACTCTAGAAGGAATTTATATAGCACCAATCTCAAATCAGTTATTTTTAAGTAGCAAAATAATTTCTGGAACTATCTTAGCCTTTATTACTGCCTTTATAATTCTTATATTTAATTTATTTATTGATTCCAGCTTAAGCTTTAATAGTTTATTGTTAATCATCCCAATCTTATTGGCCGGTACATTTACCTTTAATATTATCGGTATAATAATTGGCTTAAAATCAAAAAGCCAGTCTTCTGCCCGTTCTCTGGCTACAATTATATATTTTTTAATAGTTTTCCCGGGGCTCCTGGCAACTATTTCCCCGACCTTTGAATTTGCTGGCAGAATAACTCCGACCTATTATTTTATAAAGGGGCTCCAGTTAAATAATATTTTAAGCAATTTAGGTTTTCTTTTAATATTTACAGTAATTTTATTGCCAGTTCTACTATATTCATATAAAGAGGTGTATTATAATGAATAAAAATTTAGCCCAAAATCTAATAATAGTCTTTGTAATCATTGCCACAATTTTTCTTTCAGCCGGTAATATTCAGGCTGAGCCTGATGACTTAGATCAGCTCAATGAATTTGTCAGCTCTATCTATAATAATTATCAGGAGGGAGAATTCCAGGAAGTCTATCAACAGCTCCACCCTGGAATCCAGGAGAATTTATCTGAAGAAGAATATGTTGAATTCCAGGAGGATAATAAAGAGCGCTACCAGCTTGAAATTTCGGAAATTGAAATCATAGAAATAAAAACTATCGATAAGCTTCCTTCAAAATTCAATGAATATCTCTCTGCAGAGGAATATGAAAAGGCTTATGAAGCTAAAGTTGAATATGAATTGAATTTTAAATTTTTAAAAACCAATCAGAATAAAGAAGTAGATACAGAAACTTATCTGGTTAAAGATGATGACCAGTTATATCTGATCTGGGATCGCTCAGTAATAGAAGAAGATGATCCTGGTGCTGGCATTGAGTAGTCACCCGATTAAGATTAATCATCTCAAAAAGGAATATAAAAATATTACTGCTTTAAATGGCATCAATCTTAAGGTTAATCAGGGCGAAATCTTTGGGTTTTTAGGTCCTAATGGTGCCGGTAAGACAACAACTATGAAAATACTCCTGGGACTTTTAAAACCGAGCTCTGGAGAAACTAAAGTTTTTGGAGTTAATTCCACAGAATTAACCAGTGATATTAGAAAGAAAATCGGGGTAGTCTTCGAAGAAAATAATCTCTATAAACATCTGACCGGTCAGGAGAACTTAGAGTTTTTCTCCAGTCTTTACAATGCTCCTCTAAGAAAAATAGACCAGTTATTAGATTTCTTTAATCTTAAAGAGGCCAGAGATTTATATGTAAAAAATTATTCTAAAGGGATGAAACAGAGATTATTAATTGCCAGGGCAATTCTTGCCGATCCAGACCTTTTAATCCTTGATGAACCAACCAGTGGACTGGATCCAGCCTCAATCGAAATAATCCATTCAGCCATTGAAAGGTTCAAAAGAGAGAATAAAACAGTATTTCTAAGTTCCCATTTTATGGAGGAGGTTGAAAGGCTCTGTGACCGGATAGCCTTTATCAATCATGGTGAAATAATAACAATCACAACCCCTGCCCGGCTTAAATCCTATTATGGCAAAAAGAATATAAAGATAAAAGTTAAATATAATAATCAGGAATCTGAAAATTTAAAAACCCTGTTACCGGAGGGCGTTAATTTAGAAATAGAAAATGATTCAGCAATAATCAATCTGCCCCTGGACTATGAAATGACAGGCAGACTAATAGATAAGATAAAATCCAGGCATCCAATTCTTTCAATCCAGACAGAAGAGGCATCACTCCATCAGGTCTTTATTGAATTGTCAAAAGAAAATAAAAAATTAGAATTCTAAATTTACCACTTGACAAATATATAATTGGCTGCTATACTAGGTTCAACAATTTAGTATACTAAAAGCTTTGAAGGGCCCCAAGTAAGCATCTGCTGAAATACATCCCTGAGCTGCCCGCTGAAATCAGTAAGCCAGGCCGTCAATCGTCGTTATCCGATAGGGAAGTGTTGGCTTCCTCACAGAGATGATCTATCGATCTAAAAAATAGGTGGTACCGCGACTTAAGTCGCCCTGTTATAGGGGGGCTTTTTCTTATTTAGGAGGGTTTTTATGAAATTAGAGGTAAAAAATAAAACAGGAATCGATGCTGAAATTTCTGTGCCTGGTGACAAATCAATCTCCCACAGAGCTTTAATGCTGGCAGGGATTGCTAATGGCCAGAGCAAAATTTCAGGTCTACTGGAAGGCGAAGACTGCCTTTCAACATTAAAAATCATGAAGAAATTAGGGGTTGATATTACCAGAGATCATTCTGGCACTTATTTAGTAGAAGGCTCTGGTTTAGCCGGTCTTAAGGAGCCAGCTGGTATCCTTGACTGTGGCAACTCTGGAACTAGCATGCGCTTGCTTTCAGGCCTTTTAGCAGGCAGGCCCTTCTATTCAGTCCTGGCCGGGGATAATTCTTTAAATTCAAGACCAATGGACAGAATTATTACCCCCTTAACCAAGATGGGGGCAAGGATCTGGAGCCGAAATCAGGGCTTAGCTCCCCTCAGTATTAAAGGCGGGAATTTAAATAGCATTAACTATGATAGTCCAGTTGCCAGTGCCCAGGTTAAATCGTCAATTCTTCTGGCAGGGCTGTCGGCCCAAGGAGTTACATATGTTAATGAACCTGCCCAGTCAAGGGATCATACAGAAAAAATGCTAAAAGCTTCTGGAGTTGATATTGAAGTTGATGGCAATACTATCAGCTTAAATAACTCTGCTGAGACAAATATTCAACCATTAGATATTAGAATTCCTGGAGATATCTCTTCAGCAGCATTTCTAATAGCTGCTGGCTTAATAACAGATAATAGTAAAATAATAATTAAAGATGTTGGTATTAATAAAACCAGGACAGGTATCCTGGATGCCCTGGAGATGATGGGAGCAGATCTTAACCTGAGTAATAAAAGAGTCAGTTCTGGAGAACCCCTGGCAGATATTGAGGTCTATTCAACTGATCTTAGAGCAGTAGAGATTTCTGGTGAGATAGTCCCCAGACTAATCGATGAGATACCTCTGCTGGCTTTACTGGCCACCCAGGCTGACGGCGATACAGTCATTAAAGATGCAGAAGAACTGCGAGTTAAAGAAACAGATAGAATCAAAGCCATTAGCTCTGAATTAAGGAAATTAGGAGCAGAAATAGAAGAATATCCTGACGGCATGAAAATCAAAGGTAATACCGAGCTTAAAGGTGGAATTGAGGTCAATAGTTTTGGTGACCATAGAATAGGAATGACAATGGCCATTGCCGGCCTGATAGCCGAAAATGGTATAATTGTTAATAATAGCGAATCAATCAATATTTCTTT
>JBNJEB010000128.1:0-4475 GCA_051745425.1 Bacillota bacterium | reverse complement strand
TTTTTCTGGCCGGCGGTCAAAAGACATTGATTATTACTGTAAATAGGTTTGGCCAGAGTCATATCATTTTCTAAATTATCGATCTTAACAAGTCTCATTATTAACACCTCAATAAAATTGTCTAATACTAATTTCTAATTATATCAGAATTTGTTATAATAATAAATACATAATTTAAAAAATGGAGGTGATAGCTAATGCCTGTATATTCTTATAAATGCAGAAATTGCGAACATAAATTCGAAAAAGAGATGTCTATTAGCCAGAAAGAGGAAAAAGAAGTCATTATTTGTCCTGAGTGTGCAAGTGAAAATACCTTTCAAACCTTTAATAGAGTTGGTTTTATAGGAAGTACTCAGGGTTCTGGCTGTTCAGGGAGTTGTCCGGCGGACAAAAGTTGCTGTGGTTAAGATTGCAGGAGGTGTGTAGATGTTCAGGGAAATATTTAGTTCTATAGTCGCAGAAAATTCATTGACATCAATTTTTTACTTTTTGCTAACAGTCATCCTGGGCTGGGGAGCTATATACTTATATAATAAATATATTAGCTGTAAAATCCATGAAAAGATATCAGCTAGATGGCCAGATGTAGATAAGTTTTTGCTCCAGATTGATAAGAGATTAGTTGCTTTAATTAAAATATCGATTATTTATACAGCCTTTCAGCAATTATTTCTGCCTGATATTATTAAATATGGAGTCGATCTATTTGTTTTAGTTGCAACAACTTTCCAGTTTATAATTTTTATTCAATTTGTTATTATTTATTTTTTTAAGCAGTATTTATTGCGACAGAATGATACAACTGATCAGGATAAATTGCTGACAATTACTGAGAGTTTTACCAAGATTGTAACCTGGATTATTGCAATAGTTTTTATTCTTGATAATCTTAATATAGAGATATCTGGTCTTCTTGCCGGTTTAGGTGTTGGTGGTATTGCCCTGGGGATTGCCTCCCAGTCAATTTTTCAGGATATCTTTAGTTATATTACCATCTTTGTTGATAAACCCTTTGAGATAGGAGATTTTATTATTATTGGTGAATATCGAGGGGTAGTAGAATATATTGGAATTAAATCGACCAGGTTGAGAAGTTTAAGTGGAGAACAGCTTGTTTTCTCCAATACAGATCTAACAAGTTCCAGGATCCAGAATTACCGGAGAATGCATAAGAGGAGAATAAATTTTAAATTTGGAGTTACCTATGATACACCTCTTGAGCAGCTAAAAGAGATTCCAGGGATTGTCAGGGGAATAATTGAGAATAAGAATAAAGTGGAGTTTGATCGGGCGCATTTTCATGCCTATGGCGATTATTCCTTAATCTATGAAGTGATTTATTATGTTCAGGATAAAGACTATGCAGTCTATATGGATATTCAGCAGGAGATAAATTTTGAGCTCAAGGAGATCTTTAATCAGAAGGATATTAGTTTTGCTTTCCCAACTCAGACGATTAATCTCAATCAAGAAAAATTAACCCGGACAAATAATCAGGCAAATAATAAGGAGGAATAAATTAGATGAAAGGCTATAAAATAATTGATACCTATCCAGACTTTTTTGATCTCTGGCAGACTGCTTCAAAGGAACCGGTTAAGATTCAGATCGAAAGATGGAGAACAGATTATATTTCTGACTGGCCTGAAATCAAGGAGTGGCAGTTTGCTGGCTATGAAGACGATGAGCAATGGCGTCAATCTGCCAGAGAAGATATATTCCCCTGGCTAAAACAGAATTTTAATAGATTGATGGAGGCAAGGAGTGGCCTGCTGGGAGCTATTAGATCTGTATATGATCGGGATGCTGATTTCTTTCAGGAAAACCTCCAGACTTATTTTATTATTTCAGTTGGTATTAGTAGAGAACTGGCTGCTGTTTCAGATTATGGGAATAGACCGGCTATTTATTTTGATTTAACTGCAATTGCCAGAGAAGACTGGCAGGATAGCAAAATTCTCAGGAGCCTGGTTGGCCTTCAACTTGGCTATTATTATTTTAATAGTTTTCGTCAGAGGATTGGAGTTCCTGATGGGGAGGGCCAGCGCTGGGATTATTTCAGAGTCGGTTTTGCCAGGGAGTTTGCCAGAGAACTATTAGGCCAGGAGAACCAGGTAGATAAAGTGGCTGCTTTTTATAATAGAGGTATCGATGGGGCCCAGGCCTGTAATATAATCTCTGTTTTAAGGGAAAAATATAATTTCAGGCAGCTTGCCCTACTCCAGCCTGCCAAAATTGAAGAAGAAGTAAAAGAATGTTTTTAAAAACTATTGGTTGCACTAGCCGGCTATTTACTGCTGGTCTGCCAGGATGGTATAATTAGCTATCTCATTAATTTGCTTTTACTGGTTTAAGCTAAATAATTATAGATATTTTTGATTTTGCCAGAGCAATCCCGGAGTAATCCCGGAGCATTCCCGTAGCAACCCCGGAGGATAATTAGAGACAAACTGGACAAGAATAGGCCTAATTTAATAATAATTAGCTGTCCTGACTGGAGTAGTTCTCCAGTTGGGATTTTTTTATTTTTTTAAAATATAACTTGACATTTTAAAAAGTCAGGGTTATAATATTAGTGTACTATTCAACTAGTGCACTAATTCTATAGAAAAAGTTAGGCTGGAAGGGGGCATTAATTTGTCTATTAATTATGACACGACACGACCTATCTACGAACAGATTATTGATTATATTTTAAAGAAACTGGCCTCCGGGAAGTATTCTGCCGGCTCTAAACTGCCGTCCCAGCGGGATATGGCTAAAGTTTTATCTGTTAATCCCAATACTGTTCAACGGGCTTACAGGGAGATGGAGATTAAAGATCTGGTGGAAACAAAGAGAGGTCTGGGGACTTTTGTAACTGAATCTGAGGAGAGGATAGAGGAAATCAGGACAGAGCTGGCAGAAGAGCTAGTTGAGAATTTTATTGAAGAGGTAAAAGCCTTGGGATTTGCAAAAGAAGAGATTGAGAAAATGATAGATAAGCAATTTGAAGAAATTAAAGGAGGAAAGACAGATGGAGCTTAAAGAAACTTTTAAACCGATTGTTAAAGTGAATTCAGTTTCAAAGAAATATGGAAGAACTAGAGCCCTCCAGGATGCTGAAATGGAATTTCCTGAGGGAGAATTGACGGCTCTGATTGGGCCAAATGGCAGTGGCAAGTCAACTTTATTAAAGATACTTGTTGGCCTGACCTATCAAGATAGCGGTGAGGTTGAGGTTTTAGGTTTAAAACCTGGGATTGAGTTAAAAGATAAAGTTGCTTTTCTTCCAGAGATAGACCATTTTTATAACTGGATGACCCTCAAGCAGATAATTGACTTCCATAAAAGCCAGTTTTCTAACTTTAATTATGATAAGGCAGTTGAACTGGCAGAAGAGATGAACCTTAAGATAGATAATAAGATAACATCTTTATCCAAGGGGATGCGAGGGAGATTAAAGCTTGTTCTAACCCTGGCCCGGGAAGTAGAACTATATATAATGGACGAACCCCTTTCCGGGCTGGACCCCCAATCAAAGAGCTATATCTTAGAAATTCTAAATAGCGAATTTGCTACCGGGGGTAAATCAGTTATCTTATCTACCCATGAAGTAATAGAATCAGAGAAGTTTTTTGATTATGTGATTATGCTTGAAAATGGTCAGGTTAGATTGCAGGGCTATGCCGATAATTTAAGAGATGAGCATAAACTTTCAATTCAGGACCTAACCAGGGAGGTGTTTGCTTAAGATGGCATTTTTTAGTCTATATAAAAAAGAATTAAGAGAATCTGGATTTGCTGCTTTAGTTTTAGCTCTTTTAACATTAGCTTTTCACTTTTTCCTATTTACAAGAATTACAGCTCAAAACTATCAATTTATAATCGGGTCAGTTCTGTTGCCATTCTTTATTTTCCCATTATATTTTCTTATAACCGGTTCCAGAACCTTTACTAAAGAATGGAATGATAGAACGATTTATCTATTAAAGTCACTGCCGAGAAGAGGTCATACAATAATCCTGGCTAAATTTCTTGCTGCAACAACTTATCTGCTTATTCTAACAGGCCTGGCAGCCCTTACAACCTGGCAGATAGTTATTAGAACTATGGGAGATTTTGGAACTGTAATGCCAGTGGATTTAACCGGGGCTTCGATTGCAAATATTGTTTTTCTGACTCTGGCAGCTTATCTCTGGTTCAACCTTATTATCTACTTTATGGCTCAGGTCGGCAGCCTGGTCAGTAGAGTTTATGATAGGTTTAGATGGCTTGTTACTATCGTGGTTTTTTATCTTTCAGGCTATCTTAGTCTGAGAATAGCTGGCCTGCTGGCAGAATTATTTGCCTGGATGCCGGCCTTAAGTTTTCAGGTCTCAGGAATTGGCGGTGCTGAAGAATTTCAATCAGTAATAACTATTGGCAGTAATTCATTTCTGAGTCTGAGTCTGGTGATTTTAGGCTTTATATTTGGGGCAGGACTATTACTG
>JBNJEB010000127.1:0-4488 GCA_051745425.1 Bacillota bacterium | reverse complement strand
TTTTGGTGACCATAGAATAGGAATGACAATGGCCATTGCCGGCCTGATAGCCGAAAATGGTATAATTGTTAATAATAGCGAATCAATCAATATTTCTTTTCCTGACTTCGAAAAATTAATTAATAATCTATAAATAAAAGGAGACTGATAGAATGATTGTTGTAATGAATAGAAATAGCAGCAAAGAAGATGTAAATAAGATCAGTAATATTATTGAGGATGAAGGCTATGAAACCCATTTATCTGAAGGCGTTGAAAAAACAATTATTGGAGTAGTTGGCGCCAATGGTAAAAAAGAAAATCTTAAGAGCAAACTTCTCACCTATGCTTCAGTTGAGAAAGTCGTAATAATAGTCGAGCCCTTCAAGCTAACTGGCCGAGATTTCAAACCTGATAAGACTGTCATCGAATTAGATGATGTTAAAATCGGAGGCAAAAACCCGGTAATCATGGCTGGCCCCTGTGCTGTAGAAAGTGAAGAACAGATCCTGGAAACTGCCAGAGCAGTCAAAGCAGCTGGAGCAGAAATTTTAAGAGGTGGTGCCTTTAAACCAAGAACCTCACCCTATTCCTTCCAGGGTTTAGGAGAAGAAGGTTTAAAATTACTTGCAAAAGCCCGAGAGGAAACTGGCTTAAAAATAGTAACTGAATTAATGGATATCCAGTATCTTGATATCGTCGGAGAATATACTGATATCTTTCAGATAGGGGCCAGGAATATGCAGAACTACCCTCTCCTCTCTGCAGTTGGCAAAGCCAGCAAACCGGTCCTATTAAAGAGGGGAATGTCAGCTACCATCAAAGAATGGCTCCTGGCCGCTGAATATATCATGTCAGAGGGCAATAAAGAAGTTATCCTCTGCGAAAGGGGAATAAGAACCTTTGGTGAAAGAACCAGAAATACCCTTGATTTAAGCTCTGTTCCTTTAGTTCAGCAAATCAGTCATCTCCCGGTTATAGTAGACCCCAGTCATGGTACCGGTAAATGGGATCTGGTTATCCCTATGGCCAGAGCTGGAATTGCTGCCGGCGCAGACGGGCTGATTATTGAAGTCCACCCTAATCCTGGAGAGGCCCTCTCAGATGGCCAGCAGTCATTAAAGCCTGAAAATTTCAAAATGTTAATGGAAGAGATTGATCTAATCAGTAAGGCAATCAACCGAGAAGATAATTAAAATGGAATTTAAAATAGAAAATATCTTAATAATCGGCACCGGCCTGATTGGAGCATCTCTGGCCGGTGCTATCAAAGAATCTTATCCAGATATTCATATTGCCGGTCTGGATACCAGTCAAAAAAATCTAGATTATTCTTTTGAAAATAAGCTGATTGATCTAAAAATAGCTTCTCTAAATAATCAGGACCTGAATGAATATCAACTGATTATCCTGGCAACCCCGGTCAATATTATAAAAGAATACCTGGATAGGCTTTATAGACTGTTAAACGACAGCTCTTCTAAAACCATAATAATCGATACTGGCAGCACTAAAGCTGAAATAGTTAATCAGGGTAAAAGATTAAATGAATTTAAAAATACCTGGTTTCTAGGGGGCCACCCAATGGCCGGTCTGGAAAAATCAGGTGCCCTCTATGCTCAATCAAATCTCTTTAATAATAAGCCATTTATAATCGCCAGGGCCGACAATATTTCCTATCCTGAGGCCATAATCAATAATCTCAAAGAGTTTCTTAAAGGCTTAAAGATGAATCCTATTGAATTAGATCCTGAAAGCCATGATCAATATCTGGCCGGGGTCAGTCATCTGCCCCAGTTGCTTGCCTATATTTTAGCTGAAACAATCCAGAGCGAAAATAATAGTAACAGGATGATTGAGATCAGCGGTAATGGTTATAAAGATATGACCAGACTGGCATCTAGCTCCAAAGAACTCTGGGAGGAGATTTTTAAAAGTAATAATGAAAATTTAATTTATTTTATAAATAAATATATTGAAAGGTTAAACCAGTATAAAGACTGGCTAAAAGAAAGTGAGGGAGAATTAAAAAATGTTTGATTATATGACAGCAGGAGAATCCCATGGGCCAGAGATTACAGCCATTATTAAAGACCTGCCTGCCGGCCTGAAAATTAATCTGGATAATATCAATAATCAGTTAAGCCGGCGGCAGCAGGGCTATGGCCGTGGAGGTCGGATGGAGATTGAAAAAGATAAGATCAATATAACTTCAGGCCTCAGAGAAGGCCTGACCCTTGGCTCTCCTCTGGCAATGAATATCAAAAATAAAGACTGGGCCAACTGGGAAGATATTATGACTCTAACTAACAGAGGCGATCAGGGCAAAATCAAAGCCAGAAGAGTAGCTGAACCTCGACCAGGCCACGCCGACCTGGCTGGAGGTCTTAAATTCAATCATTCTGATCTAAGAAATGTATTAGAGAGGGCAAGTGCCAGAGAGACAGCAATCAGAACTGCTGTCGGCAGTATTGCCAGAGAATTTCTCTCAGAATTTAGAGTAGAAATTTTTAGCCATGTAGTCCAGATTGGAACTGTAGAAGCTCCAGACTGGCAGGAAGTTAAGCAACAGAAAAATTTTAAATCAGCTGCTGAAATCAGAGAATATTTCTCCCAGGTCGATAAGAGCCCGGTCAGGGCCGGCTCTAAAGAATCAGAAGCCGAAATGATTGATTTAATCGATAACTGGAAGGAAGCCGGTGATTCAGTCGGAGGAATCTGTGAAGTTATAGTTACAGGCCTGCCTCCAGGACTTGGCAGTCATACCCATAATGATTTAAAACTTGAAGGCCAGCTGGCAGCTGAATTAATTGCAATCCAGGCGATAAAAGGGATTGAGTTTGGCGGAGGCTTTAACCTGGCTGCAAAACCTGGTTCCCAGGTCCATGACGAAATTTTTTATGATCATGCTAATAATAAATTTTATCGAAAAACCAATAATTCAGGAGGTTTAGAAGGTGGTATCACAACTGGAGAGGAATTAATAATCAGACTCCCAATGAAGCCGATCCCAACCCTGTCTAAACCTTTAAAAACAGTAAATATTGATAGCAAAGACCCTGCCACTGCTGCCAGGGAAAGATCTGATAACTGTGCCGTCCCCTCGGCCTCTATAGTTGCTGAGGCAGTAACTGCCATCGTCCTGGCAAAGTCATTCAGCAGTAAATTCGGCGGAGATTCAATCGCAGAAATCAAAAATAATTACAGCAGTTATCTAAAACAGATTAAAAATTATTAATTAAGAGGTGATCCTTTGACAAATAAACTAAAAGTCCAGCTTGATAAAGATAGTTATGAAATTATCATCGACAACGAGATCCTGGATCAATCTGGCCAGATAATTAGATCCAGCTTAAATATCGGGGATAAAATCTTAATAATAACTGACCAGAATGTCAATACCCTCTATGGTGACAGACTTAAAAATTCCCTGGAAAAAGAAAATTATCAGGTCCAGAGACATATTATTGAACCTGGAGAGAAAAGCAAAAGTAATCATCAGTTAAATAAAATTTATGATCTCCTTCTGGAATCTCGATTTGATCGAAATTCAACAATTATTGCCCTCGGTGGCGGAGTAGTTGGAGATCTGGCAGGTATGGCTGCTGCCACCTTTATGCGTGGTATCAATTTTATCCAGATCCCAACCAGTCTTCTAGCTCAGGTCGATAGCAGTGTTGGCGGCAAAGTTGCCATCAATCATCCTAAAGCCAAAAATATTATCGGAGCCTTTTATCAGCCGGAAATCGTAATAATAGATATAGACCTGCTGAAAACATTAAAACCAAGGGATTATAATACTGGCCTGGGAGAAGTAATTAAATATGGCCTTGGCTTTAATAAAGATCTATTCACTTATATAGAAAATAATATTGCAGAAATTAAAGAAATTAATAATGAAGTTCTTAGGAAACTAGTTTTTAACTGCTGCCAGATTAAAAGCGATATTGTCAATCAGGATGAAAAAGAAAAAGGGGTTAGAGCTAAATTGAATTTAGGCCATACAATCGGCCATGCTGTTGAAGCTCTAACTGGCTATCAGGAATATACCCATGGTGAAGCAATAGCCATCGGTATGGTCTATGAAAGTTATCTGGCTGAAAAACTAAATTATATGAAGCTGGAAGAAATAAATAGACTAAAAGAATTATTAGCCAGCTTTGATCTTCCCATAACTCTACCTGAATCAATAAAGTTCGATGACCTTATCAATAAAATGAAAACTGATAAAAAGGTAAAAAATAATCAAATATTTCTGGCACTTCCTAACTCATTAGGTGATACTATTGTAACTTCTGACTGGGATGAAAACATTCTAAAAAATATCATATAAAAATCCCCTTTCTGGTAGAACAGATATTTATTATTTCATCTGTCTACCATAAGGGGATCATATCATTTAATTCAGAAGTTTAAAATTATTCTTCAACTTTGCCTAATTCTTTGCAATTTCCAAAACATTCTTCCCCACAATTTGGGCACTCTGGGGGTTTGCCATCTTTAGATTCC
>JBNJEB010000126.1:0-4521 GCA_051745425.1 Bacillota bacterium | reverse complement strand
GGTTGACAGGTTAGTTGAAGATATTGAACAAGCCCTGGCTGAATAAGGGATTTAACGGAGGTGGTAACCGGCAGGTAACTGTCAGGTTACCATTTTTTTATTTAGAGTAGGGCCAGGATTAATTTTAAAAAGTTTTTTAGCAGATACTTGACAGGCTGAAATCTTTATGTTAAATTATAAGTGAATCATCATTCACTTGAATTGACTCCCGGGATAAAATTTATGATTTAAAGGGCAGTTGTTAGGACTGCTTTTTATTTTAGATGATAGTGAATGGTGGTTCACCATTATAGTTTGCTGGAGGTAATGATTATGAAGAAGTTAGCTGATTTTTCTGTTAAGCATCCGCTTATAGTTATCTTGACTATAATTTTGCTTACATTTGGAGCAGTCTATTTTGCCAGAAATGTAACGATGACGACTGATATTAAGGACTTTTTCCCTGAGGATGATCCCAGGGTAAAGACCTATGAGCAGGTAGAAGAGATTTATGGTAGTGGTGAGTATATTATGGTTGCGCTGGAGACTGATGATATCTTTAATCAGGAAACTTTAGAGAATATTGATCGCTTGAGCAGGGAATTTGAGGAGCTTCAGGGGGTAAGTTCAGTTCAGAGTCTGACAGCAATTGATGATATCAAAGGGGTCGATGGCGACCTCAGGATTGAGCCCTTAGTTGATGAGATACCTGAAGATCAAGAAAGTTTAAATAGATTAAAGGAATCTGTCCTAAGTGATAAGATGTACGGGGGCTTTATTGTATCAAATGATAGTCAGGCGACTTTAATTATAAGTGAGATTGATCCTGATTATGATTCCCTGGTAACTGCTGATGAAATAGGAGGAATAGTTGATCAGTATCAGGGACCAGAGAGGATTTATCTGACCGGTACGCCGGTTTTAAATAATGTGCTGGCCGAGTCGATGCAATCAGATTTAAAGTTTTTAGTGCCACTGGTATTAGTGATGATTGGCCTTATTCTCTGGTTTGTATTTAAATCATTAAGGGGGATATTATTACCCTTTGCCTCAGTTGGATTTAGTTTAGTCTGGACAGTCGGTTTTATGGGGGCATTAAATAAGGATTTTTCACCTTTAAACGCTGTAATGCCGGTTATTTTGATCAGTCTTGGAACTGCCTTTGGTATCTTTATTTTAAAGAGGTATTATGAGGAGATGGATTCCGGGCTTAACAGTAAGCTAGCTATTATTACTTCAATAACCTCAGTTGGAGTTGCAGTCTTAATGGCCGGTGGGACGACTGCTGCTGGTTTTGCATCCAACCTTTTAAGTGAGATCACATTAATTCAGGAATTTGGGCTTTTTACTGGTTTTGGAGTTTTAGCTGCTTTATTTATCTCTTTAACCTTTATCCCGGCAGTAATTTCATTACTGGGAGAGGGGAAGACCAGGGAGTTTAAGGAGAAGTCCAGGCTTGAAAAAGTTTTAGTTGGGGCAATCGAGAAGCCAAAATTGATTATTGGTATATCTATAATAATTCTAATTGTTTCGCTGGCAGGTCTGCCCCGGATAGAGATAGATAGCAATTTCTTTAATTTCTTTGCTGAAGATTCTGAACCGAGGATAGCCTATGATTTTGTCAGGGATAAGTTTAATGGTTCTGAATCAGTGGAAATCATTGTTGAAGGAGATGATCTTACTGAACCAGAGATATTACAGTCTATGGAAAGTTTTCAACAGGAACTCTATGAAACAGGGATGGTCGGGAGGCCGACTTCTCTGACCAGTATAATTTCTAAAACTAATGTGGCCCTGCAGACTGAAGCCGGGGATAATTATTATGTGCCTGATAGTGCCAATCTCATCTCCCAATATCTGCTCTTAATTGAGATGAATGATAGTCAGTATTTAGAGAGGTTTTTAACCTTTGAGGAGGATGGGGCCAGAATTCAGGCTCTGGTCAGGGATACATCAGGCTCTGAGATTGAAAGATTGATGGCTAAGATTGATGAATTAGGCGAGAAACATTTTGGCGATCAGCCGGTTGAGATGACATCAACAGGGATTATTGTCTTAATAGATGCTTTAGCTGAAATGATTATTGATGGTCAGCTTAATAGTATAATAACTGCCTTGATTGCTGTCTTCTTTATTGTCTATTTGTTGTTAAGGTCCTGGCAGGGCAGTATTCTTTCAGTATTACTGGTTGGATTTCTAACAGTATTGAACTTTGGAATTATGGGCTGGGCTGGAATCAAGCTTGATGTTGTGACTGTTTTGATTTCCAGTATCGGCATTGGAGTTGGCATTGATTATGCAATTATGGTTTATTCAAGG
Organism: Bacillota bacterium; assembly: GCA_051745425.1. Classification (GTDB taxonomy): domain Bacteria; phylum Bacillota; class Halanaerobiia; order Halanaerobiales; family Halarsenatibacteraceae; genus Halonatronomonas. The sequence goes on along the minus strand of JBNJEB010000126.1, from coordinate 2,223 downwards.
TATTTAGAGGAGAGCAAGAAAGGTTTAGAGGTTAGAGAGGCTGTTCTTAAAACAGTTGAGACAATCGGTTCAGCTATTATGAGCAATGCTATAGCTGTGATTACCGGGTTTATAATTCTGATATTTTCATCGTTCCCGCCATTCAGGTTCTTTGGCATACTGGTTACGACTTTAATGCTGGCAGCAGCAGCCGGTTCAATATTTGTAATACCGGCTATAATAATTCAACTGGATAAAATAAGGAGGTAATAAAAATGAAAAGAAAATTAACAATTGGTTTAGTTGTTGCAATATTAATGATGACAGGTGGTTTTGCAGGTGCTGTCCAGGGAGTTTCTGGACCTGAAGTACTGGAGAATTTAGATGAGACTATGAGGACTGAGAGCAAGTATATGGAACAGGAAATGGTGCTTGTTTCTTCCAGAGGAAGTGAGAGGAGCAGAGAGATTGCAACCTGGAGCAAAATCGAGAATGATTCAGAAAAGATGCTGGTAAGATTTCTAGAGCCGGCTGATATTGCCGGGACAGGACTTCTTTTAGATAACGAAGATATGTGGTTATATTTGCCTGAGCTGAATAATACCAGAAGAATTGCAGGTTCAGCCCGAGAGGGAGATTTTATGGGAAGTGACTTAAGCTATGAAGATATGGAAGCATTAGGGACAACTGGATTTAGTAATGACTATCAGGCGGAATTACTGGCTGAAGAAGATTATGAGGGAGAAGAGGCCTATCATTTAGAACTTCAGCCGGTTACTGAGGAGACAAGTTATAATAAGCTGGAGATGATAGTATCTGCTGAGAAATGGTTGCCTTTAGAGATTAGATATTTTGAAGATGGAGATCATCTTAAGACATTATTAACATTTGATCATGAGATGATAGATGACCGCTGGACAGCTCAGAGAATGGAGATCTCTAATCATGAGCAGGAGACCTTGACTAAATTGATATTAAATGCTGTTGATTATAATAGAGATATTGATAATAATATCTTTACTGTCAGAAATCTTGAGAGGGGGCTATAATTTATGTTTAAAAAAGTAAGCCTACTGCTGGTATTTGGATTGATATTAATGGCTGGAACTACTGCTGGGGCAGTAAATATAGCTGGTGAATTTCAGCTGGAGAGTAGTTATGAGATTGATGGCGACCAGTCGGCTCAGATAGGATCTGATCTGGAACTAAATCTAGAGCATTCAACTTTTTCTGAAGGCTTTAATGTTAATCTGGGCTTTATGACTGGCTGGCCAGATGGTGAGACTGAATTTGAGATCCGGGATGCTTATTTTGATTATTATGGAAATAACTTTGATCTGAGAGCAGGTAAACAGCTTGTAACCTGGGGCACTGCTACCGGTTATAATCCTACTGATAATATTAATGCCTTAAATATTGATGATCCGACTGGTGATAAAGAATCGAGATTATTATTAAAAGGAGATTATTATTTTAATAATAATTATAGTTTGACCGGGTATCTTGCTCCCTTTCATGAGAGTCCATTAGGAGATAGAGATGTAATTTCAATTCCAGAGACAGGGATGACTGTACCAATCGAAGAGGTTGAAAATGAATTGGCGAATGTAGAAGTTGGGGCAAAATTATCGGCCAGAGGAGTTAATGGTTTCGATTTTTCTCTCAGTTTAATCAGAGGCCATGAGCAGCTTCCAACTATCAGGTTTCAGGAGACTGAGATGGGTCCTCTGCCTGAAGCAGCTTATTTCAGGGAATATCTGGCCTTAGGTGCAGATATGGCTACATCATATCAGGGTTTTGGACTCTGGGCTGAAGCAGCTCTGAAGATGCCTGATAATGGCGATAATTATGGTAGTCTTGTCTTAGGAGGAGATTATAATTTCGAAGGCGGTCAGGTTCTGATTGGCCAGTTTATTTACAATAGAGATAGGTTAGACCAGGATGATAATTATATTCTTCATCAGGCAGTTGAGATTCCGTTCTATGATTATCATAGTGCCAGGCTGGCCAGTTTTTATAATCTTTCAACTGATGGATATCTGCTCAGACCGGCAATTGAATTTTCATTAGCCGATGCCGTCAGTCTTGAAATGGAATATATTTACCAGAACGGAGAGGTCTTAGGTGGAGAAGCTGCCATGTTAAGTAATGATAGAAATCAACTCTCTGCAAGCATTTCCTATTCATTTTAATAGGTTTAGATATATGATATAATTAAGCTTAATTATTATAATTGGTGGTGAA
>JBNJEB010000125.1:0-4524 GCA_051745425.1 Bacillota bacterium | reverse complement strand
CAGGATGGAACTACTTCTGCATCTGTTGTTGTTGATCAGGAATCTCTAATGAATGCTGCTGCTGAAGATGGTACCTGGATCCTAATTATCCAACAAGATCTTAGTGTTGATGAAGAAATTGTCTTAGAAGGTGAACATACTAATAGGGATGAAGTTGATCGTAAATTAGCTCTTTATGAGCAGGATGAAGATCATGAGGTTACTGAAAGATACACCCTTGAAGCTCCAAGTATAACTGTTAAGAGTCCAAGTACTAGATTCCAGGGTGGAACTTTTGTAGGCGATGTTTATGTTGAAGCCAACAATTTTGCATTAAGAGATTTTGTTGTTGAAGGTAATGTATATTTTGAAAATGAAGAAGCTAAAGAAACCTTCACTATCGGTGATGGCGCTACAGTAACAGGTAACCTGGAGTAATTAGCTTAAAATATTTCTAATTATAAAAACTTATTTTGAAACAAATCAACCCCCATATAAATTGGGGGTTTTTTTATGTAAATTATTATGTAAATTATATTTTTATGAACATTTTCAATCCAGTGCTGGTCTTACTTTCTCAGGATTAATACCCTGGGGATTTTTTAATTTACATAAATTTATCTAGGTGAAATCACCTAAAATATTAAATTATATACAAATATATTGAATTATTAATATTTTTATGGTAAAATATACATAATAAATAATAAAATATTTACAATTATTTATCAAGCTGATCAGCTTAAGTAAGCCCTGACTAACTGTAATTTAATATTTTCAAAAGGAGGAGTTCACCATTAAAGTATTTGTTTATGGAACATTAATGCAGGGTTATGGTAATCACAGTCTGCTAAGGCCATATTTGACTGAAATAAAAGCGGCCACAACTCAGGGAATATTATTTAATTTAGGTAGCTTTCCAGGCATGAGAAAGGGAGATAACCAGGTGAAAGGAGAATTGATGATCATTGATAATAATCATCAGGAAGAAGTCCTAGAACGTCTGGATATACTTGAAGGCCACCCTGATTTTTATCGTCGGGAAAAAGTAGAGGTTGAAGAAAGAGAGACTGGCCAGAAACATCAGGCCTGGACCTATATCTATAATTCTGAAATAGTTGATAAATCAAAGTTAATTCAATCAGGAAACTGGAAGGAGGTAGATTAAAATTTATTATTTTGCCTATGGTTCAAATATGAGCAGTAAAAGATTAAAAGAGAGGATACCAGCAGCAGAGCCAGTAGCCACCGGCAGGCTCAATAATTATAGCTTTACCTGCAATAAAATCGGTGGAAACAGGGTTTGCTATGCCAATATAGAATATGATGAGAATAGCCATCTATATGGGGTTATTTATAAGCTTGAACCTGAAGATCTCAATACCCTTGATAGCTATGAAGGCAATTATCAGAGAGAAGAAGTTACAATCGAGCTAAATACAGAGACAGTTAAAGCAATCACCTATATTTCAAATTATACCGCCGAAGATCTACAGGTTGAAGACTGGTATAAGGACCATATTATCACCGGTGCCAGAGAGCATCAGCTCCCGGAAGAATATATTCATTCTATTAAAGGGAAGTTAAATAAAAACTAGAATGTCAACCTTGAAAGCAATAATATATTTATTATAGATAAAAAGGCGAAAGCCCCTTCAAAAGAAGGGGCTTTACATGCCTGCAATATATATATAATATTACATTTGAGCGTAAATTGCAATAGTTATTTTTTAAAAGTTATAAATAAATCTATATTATCTATTAAAAAAAGAACAAAATAAACCAGTCTGGTTAATTATAAACAGGAATAAAGAGGAAGCTAAAGGATTAGTAAAAAAGTTTTAAAATTAATAGAAGGCTTTTAGTTTTATCTCTAGAAATTATACAAAAGAACAACAGAAGATATCTGTAGAAGATATCTGTTTCAACAAAATATTCAACAAAATATTTTATGAGGAGGAATTAATATTTATGTTTAAAAAATTCAAAAAGTTAATGTTAATAGCTTCTCTGTTTTTAGTATTTACTCTTACTTTTACCGCAGCGACACAGGCAGAAGTTAAGAATGTAATCTTACTTGTCGGTGATGGCCTGGGCATGGGGCAGATTGATGTGACCCGCTATCTTGCTGGAGGCAAAGACCATGAGCTGGAATTAATGAAACTGCCAGAAACAGCCAATATGATGACAAGTTCTACAGAAGGAGTTCCTGATTCAGCTGCAGCCGGTACTGCAATGTCAACAGGCCACAAGGTATATAATGGTGCAGTGGCCATGAATGAAGCAGGCGAAGAACTTGACTCTGTTTTAGATTTCGCTCAGACAAAAAATAAGGCTACAGGTGTAATCAGTACCAATACTGTAACTGATGCTACTCCTGCCGCATTTATTGCTTCTGTTGAAGATAGAGGTATGGGAGCAGAAATTGCCAAGCAGGGCCTTGAAAATGAAGTTGATGTAATGTTAGGTGGAGGCCGTGAAGACTTTACTGAAGAAGAAGCCGGTGAAGATCTAATCGCTCAAGCTGAAGAAGCTGGTTATCAATATGCATCAGATAAAGATGAATTAGCAGATATTTCTTCAGCAGACGGTAAGATCCTGGGGCTATTCAATGATTCCTATATGAACTATATCAATGACCGTGATGACTTAGATTCTAATGAACCTTCTCTTGAACAAATGACTAAAAAAGCAATTGAAGTATTATCAGAAGATGAAGATGGATTCTTCTTAATGGCAGAAGGAGCCAGAATTGACCATGCTGCCCATGCAGCAGATATACCCGGGGTTGTCGCAGAAACTTTAGATTTTGATGCCAGTGTAAAGGCTGCAGTAGATTTTGCTGAGGAAAATGAAGATACCCTTGTAATTGTTACTGCCGATCATGAAACACTTGGTTTATCTGCAACTGAGCCAATGGACAAAGAAGCCCTAATGGATATTGATGTTTCTCCAGAATATATGGCTTCTAAGTTGACTGAGAAAGAAAATGGTCAGGGTTATACTGTAGATAGTGTTAAGTCTGTTTTTGAAGAATATACTGATATTTCTCTATCTGATGAAGAAGTAGCTAAATTTAATGAGCGAGTATTAGATGACGAAGGAAACATTAAATATACCTATCTAGTAGGATGGGAAATTGGTACATTTATTGCCGAGGAATATCAAGCAGGAGCCTTAAGTTCAGAAATCAGAGCTAATTCTTCTACTGGTGGCCACACTCTTAATTCAGTTCCAGTCTTTGCCTATGGTGAAGGTGCAGAAGAATTTAATGGTATGATGCAGAATACTGAATTTGCTGATATCTTATTTGATTCCATGCAAGAATAAATTAGTTAAAAACAATATTATTTATCCTAAGCAGGCAGCCTTTAAATAGAGGCTGTCTGTTTTTTGTGCACCTTTGCATCCTGGAGGACCACCTCCTCCTTACCCGACAGTTACCCGACGGTATCTTTGAGCAAATTTCACAAAGTATATAACTGAAAGATTTAAACCAATAAATATTAAAAGCTTTTAAATAATTTAATTTTTTAGCAGGAAAAAGTTCCTTTATCGATAAATATATTTTATGAGATTATTGATAGTATAGATCTAACATTTCCAGCTGGCATTGATGATTTAACAAAGCTTGCAGCTGTTTTGGCCAGGAACCTGAAAAAACTCTGAATGGGACAGCATTAAAAATAATTATAATTCAAAGAGGAGTGATTATATAATGGAAAATAAAAAATTTAGAGCTTTAGAAATAAAAGAAGTCGATAATGAATATGTAAGAAATATTATCGAAAAAGAAATCAGCGAACTGCCAGAGGGAGACCTACTGATCAGGGTTAAATATTCATCTTTAAATTATAAAGATGCCCTATCTGCAATTGGTAATAAAGGGGTTACAAAGGAATATCCCCATACCCCGGGCATTGATGCTGCCGGGATAGTTGTTGAAGATAAGAGCAATAATTTCCAGGAAGGAGATAGGGTTATAGTAACAGGCTATGATCTTGGCATGAATACAGCTGGAGGCTTTGCAGAATATATCAGAGTTCCAGCAGAATGGGCTGTAAAACTTCCTGAAAATTTATCTTTAAAAGAGAGTATGACCTATGGGACAGCAGGATTTACTGCAGCACTTTCTGTGCATAAACTTTTAACAGCAGGAACTCCAGGAAAAAATATCCTGGTTACCGGTCCTTCAGGAGGAGTTGGCAGCTTTGCCTGCAGTATTCTTGCTAAAAAAGGTTATGAGATTACAGCTGCAACAGGAAAGACTGAGGCCAAAGAATATTTTCAGAACTTAGGTGTCAGCGAAATTATTAGTAGATCTGAAGTCGATGATGATTCCGGGAGAATGCTGCTTAAAGAAAAGTGGGATGGCGTTATCGATACAGTCGGTGGCAATATGCTGGCCACAGCTATCAAATCTACCAAATATGCCGGCGCCATTACCTGTTGTGGTAATGTAGCCTCAGGTGACCTACCACTTAATGTCTATCCATTTATCTTAAGAGGGGTCAGTCTATTAGGCATAGATTCAGTCCAGGTTAA
>JBNJEB010000124.1:0-4576 GCA_051745425.1 Bacillota bacterium | reverse complement strand
AATGAGGCTATTAGGGCTCATGAAAATGATAAAATTAATTTGCAGTCAAAGATTAAAGTTCGTTATAAAGATGAAATTATAACAACTACAGTTGGTAGAATAATCTTCAATGAAGCATTACCTGAAGATATGGATTATGTTAATGAAAGACTTGGCAAAAGTGAAGTTGAAGAAGTAATAGCAGACATGCACGAAGATTATGGTAATGATATGACCGCTAATGTTCTTGATGAAATTAAAGAACTTGGGTTTTATTACTCTACTATATCTGGCATTTCTATAGCAGTTCAAGATGCTGCAGTTCCTGAGGCTAAACCTCAGATTATAGAAGAGGCTGAAGATAAAGTTTATCAGATTGAAGACCATTATCGTCGAGGTGCTATTACAGAAGATGAGAGATATCAGAAGGTAGTTAATATCTGGGAAAATGCAAAGGATGATGTTACGAACGCTCTTCTAGACCATTTAACTGAAGAGAATAATATTTATATTATGGCTATCTCAGGTGCTAGAGGTAGTACATCTCAGATATCTCAGCTTGCAGGTATGAGAGGACTTATGGCTGATCCATCTGGTAGGATTATTGATATACCGATCCGATCTAGTTTTAGAGAAGGACTTGATGTTTTAGAGTATTTCTTATCTTCTCATGGTGCAAGAAAAGGTCTTGCAGATACAGCTTTGAGAACTGCGGATTCAGGTTATTTAACAAGAAGGCTAGTTGATGTATCCCAGGATGTAATTGTTCGGGAAGAAGATTGTGGTACTAAAGAAGGAATAGAAGTATCTGCTATAGGTGGTAATGATGAGACTGCAATAGAAACTTTAGCTGAGAGATGTATTGGCAGGGTTTCTGCGGAAGATGTAAAGGATCCCGATAATGATGAAGTTATTGTTAACAGGAATCAGTATATAAATAAAAACTTGATGAAGAAGATTACTGAAGCGGGAATAAAGAAGGTGAAAATCAGAACTGTTCTAACTTGCGAAACCAAACATGGAGTCTGTCAGAAATGTTATGGGCGTAATTTAACTGATGGAAAAATGGTTGAAGTCGGTGAAGCAATAGGGATTATTGCTGCTCAGTCAATTGGAGAACCCGGTACTCAGTTAACAATGCGGACTTTCCACACTGGTGGAGTTGCTGGTGATGATATAACTCAGGGTCTTCCAAGGGTGGAAGAGTTATTTGAAGGACGTTCTCCGAAAGGGCAAGCTATTATTACTGAGAAAACTGGTGAGACTAAAGTTTTAGAAAAGAAAAATTCAACAAAGGTTGTAGTTGAAAATAAGGAAGGAAAGAAAAAAACTTATCAGATACCTTATGGTTCTAAACTAAAGATTAATGAAGGTGACCATGTAACTGCAGGAGATAAGTTAACTGATGGGCCTGTTGATCCTAATATTATTTTAAAGATAAAGGGAGAAAGAAGAGCTCAGCAGTATTTGCTTGAAGAAGTTCAAAATGTTTATCGTTCACAGGGTGTTGAAATAAATGATAAGCATATTGAGGTTATTATTAGGCAAATGCTTAAAAAGGTAAAAATTGTTTCATCTGGAGATACAGATCTGTTACCTGGAAGTATGGTAAATAGATTTGAGTTTAAAGCGGCTAATGATGAGGCGATTGAAAAAGGATTAGAACCTGCCAAAGCAAAACCTACTTTGTTGGGAATAACAAAAGCTTCGTTAGCCACAGATAGTTTCTTATCTGCAGCATCATTCCAGGAGACAACAAGAGTTTTAACTGAGGCCTCATTAGAAGGTAAAGTCGATCCATTGATAGGACTTAAAGAAAATGTTATTATTGGTCAGCTAATTCCTGCTGGCACTGGCATGAAATATTATAGAAATATAGAGATATTAGATGATAACGATCAACCATTAACTGGTTTTACTGAAGAGAGTTCGGATTATGAAAATTAATTTAGATAATAGTTGACAAGCAACTTATTAGATGTTAAAATATTTTAGTGTGTGCGAATAATCCTTGTTGTTAAGGCTAAAATATATTAGCTAAGTAAAAATTGTGTGGAAAGAAGTAAACGTCATTAAATGTCGTTGCTTCTTTCACACTATAAAACCTGGGAAGGAGGTGGAGCTGAATGCCAACAATTAACCAGCTTATACGTAAAGGAAGAGATAGTGTTAGCAAGAAAAAATCAGCCCCTGCATTAGAAGGTTGTCCTCAAAAGAGGGGAGTTTGTACAAGAGTATATACTGCAACACCTAAGAAGCCTAACTCTGCTTTACGTAAGATTGCCCGGGTTAGATTGACAAATGGTAAAGAAGTTACAGCTTATATTCCTGGAATTGGTCATAATTTACAGGAGCACTCCGTTGTTTTAGTAAGGGGTGGAAGAGTTAAAGATTTACCGGGTGTTAGATATCATATTGTTAGAGGAACATTAGATACTGCCGGTGTAGAAGATAGGAAACAGGGTAGATCAAAATATGGTGTAAAAAAACCAAATTAATATATATGAGTAGAAAGTCACAAATTATTTCGAAAAGGGGGGTTGAACATGAGAAAAAATCGTGCTGAAAGAAGAACCGTTAAGCCAGATCCAGTATATAATGATGTTATTATAAATAGAATTATTAATAAAATAATGCTTGATGGGAAAAAGAGTTTGGCTGAAAGAGTAGTTTATGAGGCTTTAGATATAGTTTCTGATCAGACTGGAGAAGAACCATTAACTGTAGTAAAAGAAGCTTTAGATAATATCATGCCTGTTCTTGAGGTAAGATCAAGAAGAGTAGGTGGTTCTAACTATCAAGTTCCAGTGGAAGTTGATGAAAACCGTAAATTGAGCTTAGGATTACGCTGGTTTGTCCAGTCTACAAGAAAACGTGGGGAACGTACAATTGTTGAAAGAGTTGCTGGAGAATTAATGGATGCATATAATAATACAGGTGGAGCAGTAAGAAAGAAAGAAGAAGTACATCGCATGGCAGAAGCTAACCGGGCTTTTGCTCACTATAGGTGGTAAACTAATTTGCACCTGAAAGTTTTGTAAGGAGGGAGTATTATGGCCCGACAATTTCCGTTAAAAAAGACGAGAAACATTGGGATAATGGCACATATAGATGCCGGTAAAACTACAACAACAGAAAGAATGTTATATTATACAGGTAGAGTTCATAAAATGGGGGAAACCCATGATGGTGCTTCAGTTATGGATTGGATGGAGCAAGAGCAGGAGAGAGGAATTACTATTACCTCTGCTGCTACAACTTGTCAATGGCAGAATCATAGAATAAACATTATAGATACGCCCGGACATGTTGACTTTACTGTCGAGGTTGAAAGGTCTTTAAGAGTTTTAGATGGAGCTATTGCTTTATTTTGCTCAGTTGGTGGTGTTGAACCTCAATCTGAGACAGTCTGGAGACAGGCTGATAAATATCAAGTTCCTAGAATTGCTTTTGTAAACAAAATGGATAGAATGGGTGCAGACTTTTTTAGGGTCGTTGAAATGATGAGAGAAAGGCTAGGCGCTAATGCAGTTCCTATTCAAATTCCTATAGGCTCTGAAGATGAATTTGAAGGAGTCATAGATTTAATAACAATGGAAAGTATTGTTTATGAAGATGAGCTAGGAATAGAATATAATCGTCAAGAAATTCCTGATGAATATAAAGAAATTGCTGAAGAAAAAAGAGAGCAATTATTAGAAGCATTATCTGATGAAAATGATGAGCTAATGATGATGTATTTAGAAGGCGAAAAAATTCCCCAGGAAGAAATAAATGAAACTTTAAGAAAAGCAGTATTAAATGTTTCAGTTATTCCAGTATTATGTGGTTCAGCCTTTAAAAACAAAGGGGTACAGCTTTTATTGGATGCAGTTATTGATTTTATGCCTTCTCCAGTTGATGTTCCACCAGTAAAGGGAATCAACCCTGAAACTGAGGAAGAAGATACAAGAAAGGCAGATGATGATGCTCCATTTTCAGCACTTGCATTTAAGATCATGTCTGATCCATATGTTGGTAAACTAGCTTTCTTTAGAGCTTACTCAGGTAAACTTGAGGCAGGATCATATATTTATAACTCTTCTACAGGCAAGAAGGAGAGAATAGGTCGAATACTTCAAATGCATGCTAATCGCCGAGAAGAAAGAGATATGGTCTACGCTGGTGATCTGGCTGCTGCTGTAGGCTTGAAGAGTACAAGTACAGGGGATACTCTTTGTGATGAAGATAATCCAATTGTATTAGAGTCGATGGAGTTTCCAGAACCGGTTATTTCAGTAGCTATTGAGCCTAAAAGTCAGGCTGATCAGGATAAATTAGGAGAAGCTTTGCAAAAACTTGCAGAAGAGGATCCTACTTTTCAGGTTAAGACTGATGAAGAAACCGGCCAAACTTTGATAAAAGGTATGGGTGAACTTCATTTAGAAGTTATAATCGATAGGTTATTAAGAGAATTCAAAGTTGATGCTAACATTGGTAAGCCAAGAGTTTCATATAGAGAGACTATTTCCAAAAAGGTTGAAGATGTGCATGGTAAGTTTATTCGTCAGAGTGGTGGACGTGGTCAGTATGGACACGTTGTAATTGATCTTGAACC
>JBNJEB010000123.1:0-4635 GCA_051745425.1 Bacillota bacterium | reverse complement strand
ATCTGGCCAGCCAACCCAGAGCAAAGAACGTTTTGCTGAAGTGATTGAAACAATTAAAGCCGAAGGCGTTAATGCCATTATTCAACCCTCAACAGGTGGGGCGGCGGGCATGCACTGGAAGGAAAGGATTCAACCGGTTTACTTAGAGCCAGAGATGGCTACCTTGGATTGTGGAACAACAAACTTTGGTGATGAGGTCTTTGTAAATGACCTTCCTCTAATGCGAAATTTTGCCAGAGAAATGCGTAATTTAAATATACTTCCTGAGTTAGAATGTTTTGAGACAGGCCATATTTATAATGCTCTGCAACTAAAAAGAGAAGGTCTTATTAATGGTCACCTGCATTTTGATTTAGTATTAGGAGTTCCTGGAGCAATGCCTGCCTCTATTAAAAATTTATTATTTATGGTTGAACATCTCCCGGAAGACGCAACCTGGACAGTTGCAGGTATCGGCCGCCATGAACTTAGTCTGGCCTGTCATGCCCTGGTAATGGGGGGCCATATCAGAGTTGGTTTTGAAGATAATATTTATTACAGCAAAGGCAGACTGGCAGCAAGCAATGCTGAATTAGTGGCAAGAATAGCCCGGCTGGCTGAAGAAGTTGGCAGGGAAGTAGCATCTCCTGTTGAGGCCAGAGAAATTTTAAAGATTAAATAATTAAACTGGAGGGTAAAGCATGAATAAAGGTAATAAATTTGGAATCCATCGTGCTATCAAACCTGCTGGAGCTCTTCCTCAGCCGGCAGAAAAAATTGATAATACCATGGAGATTTATGATAATGAGATCTTAATTGATGTCGATACTTTAAATATAGATTCTGCAAGTTTTACTCAAATCAAGAAGGAAGCAGACGGGGATATCGAGAATATTAAAAGTAAGATGCTGGAGATAGTTAATAATCGTGGCAAGCATCATAACCCGGTGACTGGCTCTGGCGGGATGTTAATCGGGAAAGTTGCTGAGATCGGGCCAGCACTTAAGGATAGAGATCTTAAAGTCGGAGATAAGATTGCAACTTTAGTCTCCCTTTCATTGACTCCCTTAAAAATTGAAAAGATTAAAGAGGTCCGTTCAGCAGTCGACCAGGTAGACATTGAAGGTCAGGCAATTCTTTTTGAAAGCGGGATTTATGCAAAATTACCAGAAGATATGTCTGAAACATTAGCCCTGGCAGTTTTAGATGTAGCCGGTGCAGCAGCTCAGACAGCTAAACTTGTAAATTCTGGAGATGATGTTTTAATTATCGGGGCCGGAGGCAAATCAGGTATGCTCTGTCTCCATGAAGCCAAAAAACGGGCCGGGATTACTGGAAATGTAATTGGCTTAGATTATGGCTATGAGGCTATATCCAGGATTAAAAAGCTAGGTCTTGCAGATGAGATTATTCAGGCAGATGCAACAGACCCTACAGCAGTCTATAAGAGTGTCCAGCAAGCAACTGATGGCAGGCTGGCTGATGTTGTAATTAACTGTGTTAATATTCCAGACACAGAGATGGCCTCAATTCTGCCATGTAAAACTAGAGGTAAGATTTATTTCTTTAGTATGGCGACCAGCTTTACCAGGGCTGCTCTAGGTGCTGAAGGCGTCGGCAAAGATGTTGAAATGATCATAGGTAATGGTTATACCAGAGGTCATTCCAGAATTTCTTTGGAAATTATGCGGGAGAATAAAGTTCTTAGAGATATTTTTGAAAATTTATATACTGTATAATTAATAAGCTCATAAAACTCTTATTGAAAATTATCCGAGGGGGAATTAAAGATGGAAAAGATTGGAGTAATCGGTGCAGGAACAATGGGCAGTGGCATCGCCCAGATAGCTGCAACTGCAGGTTATCAAGTTATTATTCGTGATATCAATCAGGAAGTATTGGAAGCAGGAATTTCTAAAATCGAAAAGAACCTTGATCGTTCTATTCAAAAAGGCCGGTTAGAAGAGACTGAAAAAGAAGCTATTTTAGATAGAATAGATACAGTTATTGAATATGGAAGCCTTTCAGATGTCGATCTTGTAATTGAAGCAGCACCAGAAGATTTAAGTTTAAAGCAGGAACTTTTCAGGAAACTGGATAGCATCTGTAAACAAGAAGCTATTCTGGCCACCAATACCTCTGCTTTAAGTATTACAGAACTGGCAACAGTGACTGAACGGCCAGATAAAGTTATTGGTATTCATTTCTTCAATCCAGTACCTGTGATGGGCCTGGTTGAAATTATTAGAGCCCTACCGACCTCAGATCAGACCTTTGAAAGGGCAAGCAAGCTAATTAAAGAACTGGGGAAATCACCGGTAGAAGTTGAAGAAGCACCAGGCTTTGTTGTTAATAGAATCTTAGTTCCAATGATCAATGAAGCAGTCTTTATGCTCTCTGAAGGAGTGGCATCAGCTGAAGATATTGATACTGCAATGAAAAAAGGAGCAAACCACCCGATTGGGCCCCTTGCTCTTGCCGACATGATCGGCCTGGATGTCTGTCTGGCAATTATGGATACCCTGGAAGAAGAGTTTAAAGATTCCAAATATAGAGCTGCGCCACTATTGAGGAAAAAAGTTAGAGGCGGAGAATTAGGCAGGAAAACAGGAAAAGGATTTTATAATTATTAAGTTCTCTAATAAATGGAGGTAGTTTAGATGGCCAAACTTGTTGATAAAGAGGAGATTAAATCCCTATTTGCTGATGAACAATCTTTAATGGTTGGTGGTTTTATAGAATCAGGAGTCCCGGCTGAACTGATTAAAATACTTTTAGCCAGTAAAGCCAGCGACCTGACCTTAATTGCAAATGATACTGGTTTTGATGATCAGACTTTCGGGCAGCTGGTAGTCGAGAAGAGATTAAAAAAGGCAATTGTTTCTCATGTTGGGACCAACCGGGAAACTGGCAAGCAGATGAATGCCGGTGAGCTGGAGGTAGAACTGACCCCCCAGGGCACTTTAATTGAGCAGATTAGAGCCGGCGGGGCCGGTCTCGGTGGAATTTTAACAAAAACCGGAGTTGGCACAACTGTAGCAGATGATAAAAGGATTATTGAGGTTGATGGCGAAGATTATATTCTGGCCAAACCATTAAAGGCTGATATTGCCCTGGTTAAAGCCTGGAAGGCAGATAAAAAAGGCAATCTGATTTATCGTTATGCCGCCAGGAATTTCAATCCAATAGTTGCTACAGCTGCTGATATTGTAATTGTCGAGGCAGATGAAATTTTAGAAGTTGGCGAAATTGATTCCAATCAAGTCATGACACCTGGTCTTTTTGTCGATTATATTTTAAAACAGTAAGAGTAATCTGAGGAGGTTATTAAATGGAAAAAGTAGTAATAGCAAGTGCAACCAGGACAGCAATTGGTAGCTTCGGTAAGAGCTTAAAGAATGTCCCGGCTATTGATTTAGGGGCTGCAGTAATTGAAGATGCCTTAAAAAAAGCTGGCATAGATAAGGAATTAGTCGATGAAGTTCTAATTGGTAATATTTTGCAGGCAGGCCAGGGCCAGAACCCTGCTCGCCAGGCAGCAATGAAAGCCGGTTTGCCAGAAACAGTTCCAGCAACAACTATTAATAAAGTCTGTGGTTCAGGTTTAAAGACAGTCAACCTTGCCGCCCAGAGTATCATGCTAGGAGAACATGATATTGTTGTGGCAGGCGGTATTGAAAATATGAGTAATTCCGGCTATTATCTGCCCAAGGCCCGCTGGGGCGAAAAGATGGGCAATGGAGAGATGATAGATTTAATGATCAATGATGGTCTCTGGGATGCCTTTAATGATTATCATATGGGGATTACTGCTGAAAACCTTGCTGAAAAATATGATATCAGTAGAGAAGAACAGGACGAATTTGCAGCCAAAAGTCAGAATAAAGCAGAAAAAGCCTGGGCAGAAGGCCGTTTTGCAGATGAGATAACCCCAGTTGAAATTCCTCAGCGGAAAGGCGATCCAGTGATCTTTGACCAGGATGAATATTATCGTAAAGGGGTAACAGCTGAAGGTCTATCTAAATTGAGACCGGCCTTTAAAAAGGACGGGACTGTAACAGCTGGCAATGCCTCCGGTATTAACGATGGCGGAGCTGTAATTGTTTTAATGAGCGAGAAAAGAGCCCAGGAATTAGGGATTAAGCCAATTGCAACCTTTGTCGCCCATGCTTCAGCAGCTGTAGACCCTGCTATTATGGGTATCGGCCCGGTCCCAGCAACCCAGATTGCTTTAGATAGAGCCGGTCTGGAAATTAAAGATATTGAGCTAGTTGAAGCCAATGAAGCCTTTGCTGCTCAATCTCTAGCCGTCTTACAGGAACTAAAATTTGATCCAGAGATTGTCAATGTCAATGGTGGAGCCATTGCCCTGGGCCATCCAATTGGAGCCAGCGGCACTAGAATCTTAGTAACTCTAATTCATGAGATGATTAAAAGAGATAATCGTTATGGTCTGGCAACTCTCTGTATCGGCGGGGGCCAGGGTATCACAACTATTGTTGAAAGGAATTAGTCAGGAGGTATTTTAATGACAGATATAAGAGAGAGAATTACCAGGAGAATTGCCCAGGAACTTGAAGATGGAGATGTTGTTAATCTGGGCATTGGCATGCCAACGATGGTAGCTGATTATATCTCCGATGATATAGATATTAC
>JBNJEB010000122.1:0-4639 GCA_051745425.1 Bacillota bacterium | reverse complement strand
TTATAAATTTTAATTATAAAGTTTGTTGCTTGTGATTATATATTTACTGATGGTTGTTAATAAATATAAAAAAAGATATAATTAATATTAGAGAAAGGGGTTGAACATGATGAGTCAGTTGATATTTGCAGAATATTGGTCGCCATATCTTGTTGGTGTTTTAATAGGTATTTTAAGCTGGTTTTCTTTTTTGATTTCTAAAAAGCCTCTTGGGACTTCCACTTCTTATGCCCGAGGATCTGCTAAGCTGGGGTCTATCTTTTTTGGAACTTCTGTCTTTGACTGGAAATATTATCAACAATATAAGCCTGAACTTGAATGGCAGTCAATGTTGGTGATAGGGATTGTAATAGGTAGTTTTATTTCGGCAATTCTTTCTGGTCAGTTTAATTTATCCTTTATACCTCTAACTGAATTTGAGTCAGTTTTAAATCAGAATATACTTGGACGATTCTTTTCTGCTTTTACTGGTGGAATTATGTTAGGATTTGGAGCCCGCTGGGCAGGAGGATGTACAAGTGGCCACGGTATAAGTGGAGCATTTCAGCTAAGTATTGCCAGTTGGATAAGTACTATAATGTTTTTTATTGGTGGAATTGTAACTGCATTTCTAATTCTTTAATTAGGGCAGGTGAATATATATGAAAAGTAAAGCTAGATTAATGAAAGGTCTTGGTACCGGGATTGTATTTGGATTTCTACTCCATCGTGGTAGGGTAACTGATTATAATGTGCTGGTGGGTCAGTTATTTTTAAAGGATTTTACTGTTGCCAAGATAATTTTAACAGCTGTAGTTGTTGGGATGATCGGGGTATATTTTTTAAGTGATAGAGACATTATTGAGCTTAAGCCTAAGTCCGGTTCTTTAAGGCGGACGATTCCAGGTGGCTTGATCTTTGGTGTTGGGTTCGCACTACTTGGTTATTGTCCAGGAACGATTGCAGGAGCAATTGGCCAGGGAAGTATAGATGCTTTAATACCAGGGGTTTTAGGTATTATTACTGGTTCGTTCTTTTTTGCAGCTTTTTATGAGAAATTTAGTGATTCGATTGAAAAGAATAAATTTAAAGTTGATACATTTCCAGAGTTATTAGAGGTTAATCACTGGAAAGTCATAATCCCATTATCATTTACAATAATTTTATTTATGGTCTGGCTTGAAGGTATAGGTTTTTAAGATGGACTTTGAAATAGTTTTAAATTTGATAATACTTATAACTACAATAATATTATTTATAACTGAAGCCTTTCGGGTAGATATCATTGCGATATTAGTAATGTTATCTCTTGGATGGACTGGACTTATTACACCTACTGAAGCTTTTTCTGGTCTTTCTAGTAATGCTGTTATTGCTATAATTGCAATTATGATTATGGGTTATGGAATGGAGCAGTCTGGAGTAATGCAGAAGTTAATTAGACCTTTATTAGCTATTGCCGGCAAAAGTGAAGAGAAGCTGATTGTTATTCTATCATTATCTGCCGGGGTGGTCTCTGGTTTAATGCAGAATATTGGAGTTATTGCATTGTTTTTGCCAATTGTTCGAAAGATGACTAGAAAGTTAAACTTATCTTTAAGGAAAGTTTTGATGCCAGTTGGTTTTGCAGTTATTTTAGGTGGAAACCTAACTATGGTTGGAGCAGGTAATTTAATTATTCTTAACGATCTTCTTATCCAACAGGAATCTATTCCATTTAATCTTTTTTCAGTTTTTCCGATCGGAATGGCAATTTTATTATTTGGAATTGGATATTTTTATATTTTTGGTGATAAGGTTTTACCTAAAGATAAGAGGCGGGAAGATAGTTTTTGGAATCGACAGAAAAAGTTGATTTCAAATTGGGAACTTGCTACTACTGTTCATACCTTTGAGGTTTCTGAGGGGTCTAAACTTCTAAATAAGACATTGGAAGAATCTAATCTCTGGTCAGATTATAATCTATATCTTTTAGCTATAAAAGAAGGAGAAGATATTTCTTATGCTCCCTGGAGATTTACCAGGTTTGCTGCCGGTCAAAAAATAATAATCATGGGAGCTGAGAACAATTTAGGTTTATTTGCTGAAAAATATGACCTGAAATTATTAGATGAATTTGATAATTACAGAGAAAATAATGAGCTTAAAGATACTGCCTTTGCTGAACTGATGATACCTCCTCGCTCTGATCTTGCTGGTAGATGTTTAAGGGATATTGCAGTTAGGAAAAATTATTTTGTTAATCCTGTTCATCTGATTAGAGGAGAAAAAGAAATTGGAGGTGATTTCTCTGATTTTGCTTTAAAGCCAGGAGATACACTGGTTGTCTATGGTCTTAGTGAGAATATCAGGCAGTTAAAGATTGAGACCGATCTTGTTCTGCTGACCTCCCTTGAGCCTAAAAAAGCTGAAGGTGATAAGCCTTATATTGCGATTGGATCATTTTTATTATCCATTATACTAATAATATTAGGTTTTAATTTGGGTTTGGCTTTTTTCACTGGAGCAGTGATTATAATTTTATCTGGGATTGTGAAATTAAATGAGATTTATCAGGCAGTCGACTGGAAGACAGTCTTTTTATTAACAGGTTTGATTCCTTTAGGAATAGCAATGGAGAATACCGGAACTGCCCAATATTTGGCTGATCTTATTATTATGCCCCTCCAGGATGGTCCTGTTTTTTTAATACTGTTAGCTGTGGCAGTGTTAGCTAGTATTTTCACATTATTTATGTCAAATGTTGCTGCCGTAGTTGTGTTGGTTCCACTGGTAATAATTATTGGTAATCAAATAGGAGTTGCACCCAGGGGGCTTGCTCTGCTGGCAGCAGTTTCAGCTTCTAATTCATTTATACTGCCGACCCATCAGGTTAATGTTTTCTTTATGTCAGCAGGTGATTATAAAAGTAGTGATTATCTGAAGGCTGGAGGTTTCCTATCTTTGATTTATATTTTTATTGCAAGTTTGATGGTTTATCTGTTTTATATTTAAACCAATTTAAAAAAGTGGGAGTTATTAATGTTGTTTGAAAGAATTAAGTCACCACGACTTGCTCATTTTTCATATCTCATTGGTGATGACAGTGAGGCTGTTGTGATTGATTCTAAGAGAGCTGTTGAAGAGGGCTATAAGATCACTAAGATTTTTGAGACTTACCGGAATGGAGATTATATTGTTGGTTCGACTGAACTTAAGGCAAAGACCGGGGCTGAGATCTGGCATGCAGATGAGATCTTTAATTATCAGTATGGTAAGCCTGTTCAGGATGGACAGGAATTTAAAGTTGGAAGTCTGAAAATAGAAGCAATACATACTCCGGGGCATTCTCCTGGTTCGATGAGTTATATTCTTTACGGTTATGAAGGGGAACCCTTGATGGTATTTACTGGTGATGCTCTTTTTGCTGGAGATGTAGGCAGAATTGATTTATTGGGCAAGAAAAATTTAGATAAGACTGTTAATTGGTTATATGATTCTATCTTTAATAAGATTCTTCCATTAGGTTATGAGGTTATTCTTTGTTTTACCCATGGTCCTGGTTCAGTCTGTGGTACTGATATTTTTGAGAGGGAATGGACAACTGTCGGGATAGAAAGGAAGTTTAATCCTAAATTACAGATAAAAAATAAAGAAGAATTTATTAGTCTAGTTGCAAAGATGATGGAATACCCTCCTTATTTTGCGAATATGGAAGAATTAAATTTGACTGGAACAGAGCCTTTAGCTAATTATGAAAAAGCAGCCGCTCTTTTACCTGATGAATTTGCAGAGGTGATCAAGAGTTTATATAGGACTGGTTTTGATAATATTTTAGGCTATTTGAGTGGAGGAATTATTGACTGGCATATGGCTGGAAAACCTAGTTTATATATTAATATTATTACTGCTGATAAGCTCTGTAAATCATTTAAAAATAAGCATGAAGAAAAGTATATGATTGATGTTCGCTCTGGAGCTGAGCTTTTGGATGATAAAGAGGTTAAAGATGCTGTTCATATTCATTTAACTCAGCTACCTCATCATTATGATGAAGCACCAGAAGATAAGCCGGTATATATCTTCTGTCGTAGTGGTTTGAGATCAATGACTGCAGCGAGTTTATTAAAGAGTGAAGGTTTTATTAATCAGAGCGTAGTTTTAGGTGGGATGGTCGCCTGGAATACAACGAATTGCCAATAGTTTTAATAATAAGAGAAAATAAATTGAGTAGTCCTTTGTAGGGCTGCTTTTTAATAGTGTGCCTTTTGACATCCTCCCCGCCTGTTCCTATCGTCACAAACGGGGATTCCTTAAAGAAACTTGCACCGAAACTTTCTTATGTACTACGCAATGATAGTTTCGGTATTAGGCCATCGAGGCCGTCACGAGGTTGTCGAATGATTAGAGGCCAGTCTATTTCTAGTAGGCCAATATGACTTCGACTTCAGGCTGTGCCATCAGCCCTCCTGAGGTAGCCGATTATACATTCTAATAGCATAATCCTAGCAATACTGCTAATCTAGGCACTCAGGCACTTAAATTACCAATTAAGCAGATTGTTGTTCTAAATATTTATTTCCTATATTTCTACTTGCATTTAAATCAGCGTGGATATGATTTCCACACTCACAAGAATATAAGTTAACTTTACCACATTTAGAACAACTCTGGGAGGTGT
>JBNJEB010000121.1:0-4649 GCA_051745425.1 Bacillota bacterium | reverse complement strand
TCTTAAGCTAAAAATAATAGCCAAAAATAATCAGAAACTCATCTTGACAAAATATCTCTAGTCAGCAAATTTTTCGCTCCGATCAAGATATTCCTGATAACCTATATCTTCTAATTCTGCTGCTGTATCTAAAACTTTTTCTTTCATTTCTTTTCTGTAGGCTTTCTGTTTTTGATTTAGTTTATCGTCACTCCGGGCTAAAATTTGAACTGCCAGCAGGGCGGCATTTTTAGCTCCATTAATTGCCACAGTAGCTACCGGTACCCCGGGGGGCATCTGGACTATTGAATAAAGGGAATCCAGCCCGCTTAGCTTTGATGTCTTAACTGGAACACCAATTACAGGAAGAGTTGTCACAGCTGCTACCATTCCTGGCAGATGGGCTGCACCTCCAGCTCCGGCTATGATAACATCTAAACCCTTTTCTTCTGCAGTTGCTGCATAACTATATAATCTATCTGGTGTCCGATGGGCTGAAACTACTGTCAATTCATATTCTAACTCAAATTGATCTAATACTTCTGCTGCCTCTTTCATTACTGGCAGGTCAGAATCACTCCCCATAATTATTCCTACTTCAGGTTTCATAAAATTTAACCTCCCTTAATTTCAATCAGCTGGCTGGCCTTTAAAGCCTGCTCAACAGCCTTAGCTAAACTATCTGCAGTTACAGTAAGATGACCCATCTTGCGGCCAGGTCTCGAGATAGTCTTCTGATATATATGAACCTTAACTCCTTTTACTGCCAGAGCCTGGTCCAGTCCAATAATATCTGCTTTTCCTTCTTTACCACTTCCTAGAATATTGCGCATCACAGTAGGTCTCAGTAAGTCAGCATCTCCCAGAGGCAGGGCTGTAATTGCCCTGATATGCTGCTCGAATTGAGATGTTACACAGCCCTCAATTGTATAATGCCCTGAATTATGAGGTCTGGGAGCTATTTCATTTACCAACAGCTGATCAGCTTCTGTCACAAACATTTCCACACAGAAGATCCCTATTCCTTCAAAAACCTTCAGCACCTCTCTGGCCAGGTCTTCAGCTTCTTTTTTTAAGTCAGCTGAAAGTTCAGCCGGAACCTTTGTTTCATAAAGTATATTGTCCCGGTGATCATTTTCTCCAATGGGATAAACTTTCATCTCACCAGTTAAACCCCGGGCTGCAATAATAGAAATCTCTTTTTTAAAAGATATAAATCTTTCAACCATCAGCGGAGTTTTCTCTGACCCCAGTTCTGCATAAGCTTTTTCAACATCAGCTTCACTGGCAATTATTAAGTTACCCTTACCATCATAGCCACCTGTACAGCTTTTTAACATTAAAGGATAGCCGAACTCTTCAGCAGCCGCAATAATATCTTCAGGTCCAGTAACTTTAATAAAATCAGGGACAGCTATCTTTTCCTGTTTCAAAACGGTTTTTTGATGATATTTATTTTGAATAATCTCTAGGCTTCGGGCTGTTGGATAGATCTTATAATCCCTGGCTTCTAATTCTTTTAAAACTTCAACATCTATATGTTCAAATTCATAGGTGATTAAATCAGATTTTTGAGCCAGTTCTCTAATTGCCTCTCTATCATCAAAATCAGCAACTAAATGCTGATCGGCAATACTGTCTGCCGGACAGGATTTAGTCGGATCCAGAATCGTTACATAGAAGCCCATTTTCTTGGCTTCTAAAATCATCATCTTGCCTAACTGACCACCACCAATAATTCCAATTTTCTGTCTGGTCTTATCCGTATATTTCAAATAATAACCCCCTGGTTAATAAATCCGAATTTATAAAATTAGTTATATGTTTATATTTGAAATTTTTATACTTAATTAATCAATTGCAAATAGGTTACTGCTTATTAACTGCCTTATGACCAATATCATTTCTAATCTGAAAATCCTCAAAATAAATTTTACCCACCCCGTCATAGGCTTTAGCAATTACATCTTTAAAACTATCTCCTAAAGCAGTTACTGCCAGAACCCGGCCGCCATCAGTCAGTAATTTAGCTTCTTTAGAGCTGGTACCTGCCTGGAATACAATTATATCTTCGGACTTTTCTGCTTCCTTAATTCCTGTAATAACTTTGCCCTTTTCATATTCAACTGGATAGCCGCCAGATGCCATAACCACACAGAGAGCCTTTTTATCCTTCCAGCTGATTTCAAGCCGGTCAAGTTTTCCTGTTAGTACTGCCTCTATGATATCTACCAGATCTGTCTTTAAAAGGGGCAGGATAACCTGAGCTTCAGGATCTCCAAAGCGGACATTATATTCCAAAACCTTTGCCTCATTACCGGTTATCATTAAGCCGAAATAGATAATTCCTTTAAAATCTATACCTTCAGTATTTAAAGCCTTTAAGGTCGGTTCTATGATAGTCTTTTTAATTTTCTTTTCAATACTCCTATTAACAACAGGAGCCGGAGCATATGCCCCCATTCCACCTGTATTTGGACCCCTGCCTCCATCATAGGCTGCCTTATGATCCTGGGCTGCAGGCATAGTTTTTATACTTTTACCATCACAAAAAGCTAAAATTGTAGCTTCTTCACCTTCCAGATATTCCTCGATCACAATCTCAGAACCAGCTTCCCCAAATTTTTTAGCTATCATAATCTCATCGATTGCAGCCAGTGCTTCTTTTTCAGTCATGGCTACAGTAACTCCTTTACCTGCTGCCAGGCCATCAGCCTTAACAACTAAAGGTAAAGTTTCAGATTTAATATATCTCTTTGCCTTTTCAGGGTCTTTAAAAACTTCGTATTTTGCTGTTGGAATCCTATACTTTTTTAATAGATTCTTTGAAAAAATTTTACTGCTTTCCAGTTGAGCTGCCTTTTGCTCAGGACCAAAAATTTTTAAACCATTACTCTTAAATAAATCTACTATTCCTGCTGCCAGAGGCGCTTCTGGACCAACCACTGTCAGATCAACTTTCTCCTTTAAAGCAAATTCATTTAATGCTGATAAATTATCAGCATCAATATTTAAGTTAGTTCCAAATTCAGCTGTTCCTGGATTGCCTGGAGCAATAAATAATTTATGTACTCGACTGCTCTCTGATAATTTCCAGGCCAGCCCAGTCTCTCTTCCTCCACTGCCAATTAAAAGAATTTTCAATATACCACCCCTATCATAATTTTCCCCATTAACAAATAAAAATAGCCCAGGTCAGGAAAGCTCTACAATTATGAGTAGAACCTCCCCGCCTGGGCTTTTATCCCTTCGGTGTAATATAAATATATATCTGTACCGCTTGGACCAGCCATAAATAGACATACTTATCCTATGTATGCGGAAACCTAGGTACACTTCCCCCATAGTCAGACCGTTTACGGCAGTCTGGTAGAGACTTGTGAGCCATATTCTCACCGTTATATGAGGTACAAATTTTATTCAATTTTATAGTTACATCTTAACAGATGGTTTTTAGTAAGTCAAGAAATTCAATTTATTATTTCTGCTATGAAGGAAAAATTCTACTTTTATTGAATAAATAATTAGCAGGATAATTTATGGCTAAAAACAGGAGGTAGATAAAATGAAAATAGGAATTTTAACCGATAGTACAGCTGACTTACCTGATCAGTTATATGCAAAGTATGAGATTGAAGTTATTCCTTTAACAGTAAACTTTGGGGATAAAACTTTTATTGATGGTAAAGAAATTAATTCCAGTAAATTTTTTCAAAAGGTAGCTCAATATAATCAACAGCCAACTACATCGATGCCTTCTGTTGGAAATTTCATAGAAAAATATAAAAAACTCAGCCAGAAATATGAGCAAATTATTTCTATTCATCTATCAGGCAATTTAAGTGGAACTCTAAACTCTGCCAGATTAGCCGCCCAGGAATTTTCAGATATTGATATTTATCCAGTAGATTCAAAGTCTATCTCTTTAGGTCTGGGATTTCAGGTTTTATATGCTGCAAGGCTAATAGAAGCTGGCAAAGATATTTCTGAAATCAAAAATAAGCTGGCAGAAGCAAAAAATAATCTTCTCCTCTATTTTACAGTTAATGACTTAACCTATATGAAAGAGGGAGGAAGAATCGGCAAAGCCCAGGCTTTTCTAGGAAACATTTTAAATATAAATCCAGTAATCTCAATCAGCACAGAGACTGGAGAGGTTGAACCTTTAGATAAAGTAAGAGGCAAGAAAAAGACTTTAAGAAAGATGATTGAAATAGCAGAAGAACGGATAGCAGGTAAAGATACAGCCTGGATCGGTTTTGCCCATGGGGAAAGGGAGAAAGATATGCTAGAATTTAAAAATCAATTATTAGATACAGTTAAGACTAATTACAAGTTAGATACAGAAATATTTGAAACAAGAATAAGCCCAACACTTGGAAGTCATGTCGGGCCCTCTGTTTATGCTGGCTTTATATTGACAGATATTAATTTCAATTAAATTATTATGATTATCGGTAATTGACCTTAAGCAAACTTATTAGATAAAAGTTTTAAGTAACCTGGTCTGACCTATAATCTCATATTCACCTAAAGCCGCTGGAATTAAAATAGTTTCTCCTTTTCTCATTTTCAGGCTGCCAGCAGCATAATTAATTGTGACCTGACTACCTAAATTCAGATAGATATAAAATCTCTTATTTCTGGTATCTGCCTGATAACTCTTATAA
>JBNJEB010000120.1:0-4696 GCA_051745425.1 Bacillota bacterium | reverse complement strand
CATTCCTATATCGCATCCTTTCTAGGCGACACAACAGAGGCCATGCTTCAGTTCTGCCGGGAGATGCCAGCTGACCTCAATAGAATTGCCCTGGTAGATTTTGATAACGATTGTGTAGGTACAACCCTTGATGTTTTAAAAGAGATGTATAGATATTATATCCACCATAAAAAAGATGGCAATGCCAAACAGGCCAAAAAGTACAAGCTATTTGGAATCAGACCGGATACAGGCTCTAACTTAAGAGATATTTCAGTTAAGCCCCTGGGTGATAAAAAACTGGATAATGGCGTTAATGCCCGCCTGGTCTTTGAATTAAGGAATGCAATCGATAATGCCTATAAGGACTGGGATATTGAATCCGAGGAAGAGCTGGTAATTGCTAAAGAGTACTGTGAAAGTGTTAAAATTATAGCTACCGGTGGCTTTAAACCAGATAAAATTGAACGCTTTGAAAATAGTCAGGTGCCTGTTGATGTTTATGGAATCGGAAGCTGGTTACTATCAAATAGTTCAGTGGAAAATACAAAAAATGATTTTACAGCTGATGTTGTTAGAGTCAAGATAAATGGAGAATGGAAGGATATGGCCAAAGAAGGAAGAAGTCCCTGTTACAATGATAAGATGGTAACAGTTAATTAAATTTTTAGCCAGGAAAGGGGCATTTTTATGGAGATAGTCGTCTCCCACCAACTAACAGATTTAGATGGTCTGGCAGCAATGTTTGCTGTTGCCAAAATATATCCTGAAGCCAGGCCAGTTTTTGTAGGTCGGCTCCACCAGATGGTTAAGGATTTTATGGCCCTGTACCGGGATGAAATAAATGTACTGGATGTTGAAGATATTGATTTAAGTCAGGTTACACGGGTTATAATCTGCGACACTTCAGAATTAAATCGCCTGGGTCCCCTGGAAGATAACCTGAACTGGGATGAGGTAGAAGTAATCGTTTATGACCATCATCCCCATGAGGAACTGACCTGGGCTGATAGAGATTTAAGCCAGCAGGTTGGTTCTGCCACAACTATTTTAATTCAGGAGATAATGTCAGCCAATCTCAATATTGATGCCGTAGAGGCGACCTTATTTGCCCTGGGGATCTATGCAGATACCGGTAACTTTGCCCATTTAAATACGACAGCCTCTGATCTGGAAGCAGCAGCCTATCTGCTTAAGAATGGAGCAAAAATAAAGGTTATAAATCAATTTTTACAGCAGAAACTGGATAATGATCAGAAAGAGGCTTTAAGTCAATTCTTACCTGCCCGCCAGGACTTAAATTATAATGGCGTTAAATTCAGTCTATTTACCGGCAAATTAAATAATTATGTGAGAGGTTTAAATAAAGTGGTTTCCAGGATCAAGGAATTATATCACCTGCCAACAATCTTTCTGCTGGCTGAAGCAGAAGGACAGATAGATCTCATCGGAAGGTCCAGTGATGAGGCAGTTAATATAGGCAAGATCTGTGATCGTTTTGGAGGTGGTGGCCATCCTGGCGCTGGAGCTGCCAGACTCTCTCCGCCTCTGGAACAGGCTGAAAAGAAATTAAAATCTGTTTTAAAGACAGAGCTTTCACCAAGGCAGATTGTCAGTTCAATCATGAGTGCACCGGTTAGAACCCTATCTCCTGAAACAACAATAGCTGAGGCCGAAAAAGCACTGGATCGTTATGGTCACAATGGTTTAATTGTAGTTGAAGATAAAGAGGGGAGCCCAATTTTAGAAGAAGATATTGTCGGTGTCTTTTCAAGGCGGGATCTTGAGAAAATCAAAGGCCATGATTTAATGCATGCCCCGGTTAAAGGCTATATGTCCCGGGAAGTTGTAACAATTAATGCAGATGCCTCTATCCAGGATGCCCAGGAAGAGATGGTCCATTATAATATTGGGCGGCTGCCTGTGATTGATGATGGTAAAATGGTTGGAATTATTACCAGAACTGATCTTCTTGATGCCTATTATGACGATGAATCTCCCCAGCATTATCAGCATACATATGGTAGTTCAATGGTTGAGATTGAAACTAGAAAGACAGACCTGACCGGCCAGTTTAATAGATTACCTGCAAAATTAAAGGATTTATTTAAGTACTGTTCTTCCCTTTCAGCTTCCAGAGATAATCGTTTATTTATTGTCGGAGGGATGGTCAGGGATTTCTTGCTGGATATTGAAAATAAAGATCTTGACCTGGTAATTGAGGGTCAGGTTGAACCTTTTTTAGAACAGCTTGCCAGTAAGCTTGATGTTGATTATCAATATAATGATCGTTTTCAGACAGGCAGTCTTAATTATTATGATTATACGCTGGATTTAGCCCAGGCCAGAAGCGAATATTATCCGACCCCAGGCAGTCTGCCAGAGGTTGAAAGTGCCGGGATCCTTGAAGATCTCTTTAGAAGAGATTTCACAATAAATGCCATGGCCATAGCCTTATTTCCTGAAGAATTTGGCTATCTATATGATTATTTCAATGGCTATCAGGATATTAAAAATAAAACAGTCAGGGCCCTGCACAGGTTTAGTTTTCTTGATGATCCAACAAGAATAATCAGGGGCTTAAAGTTAAGTCTCTCTTTAGATTTTAAGTTTGAATCAGAAACAGAAAATCTGATGCAGGAGGCATTGAAAAGAGGAGAATTCAGTGGCCTTTCATTAAACAGGGTATTAAGGGAAATCAAGGATCTCTTTTATCGCTTCCATGATAATAGCAAATTACCTGAACTTCTTGATAGGTTACCGGTCTTAAAATTGCTGGACTATAGTTTTGAATTTACTGAAAAGACCCACCAGCAATGGAATAGTCTGGAAGAAAGCCTTGCATATTTGAACTCAAAAGATTATAATATAAAGGAATGGGAAGTTAAATTAGTCCTTTTATTGCGCAATCTTCCAGGCGGAATCAGATCAAAGATTAATCTAACTAATAAAGAAGAGCGGTTATTAAATTTTATTAATAGACTTCCGGAAAATACTGAAGAAATTTTTTCCTCAAAGGAGCCAGTTGAACTGGCAGAAAAACTGGATAAATTAGAACCGGAGGAACTGGCTTTAATCCATTATCATAAAGACGAGAGCTATCACAGAAATAGACTTGAATATTATCTGGATGAATTAAGAAATATTGAAATAGAAATTGATGGGAATGATCTGATCGAGTTAGGGCTTGAACCAGGTCCAGAAATTAGAGAAATTCTTTCAAAGATTCGTCGGAGGAGATATCAGGGCAGAATTAAAGATAGAGAGTCACAGCTTGATCTGGCCCGGCGCTTAATAAATGAATATAAGAAATAATAGTTTGTTATTATTAATGGAGGTTTAATTAAAAAGTGGACAATATTATGCAATTAATTTTACTATTACCTGTATTATTACTTTCGTTATCTATCCATGAATTATCACATGGTTATGCATCCTATAAGATGGGTGACCCAACAGCCAAGAATGCCGGAAGATTGACTTTAAATCCTCTGGCCCATTTAGATCCTGTTGGTGCCCTGGTCTTAATAATGACCCAGCGTTTTGGCTGGGCAAAACCGGTACCGATAAATCCCAGGTATTATGATAATCCAAGAAGAGATATGATGCTGGTCAGTTTTGCCGGACCTGCCTCAAATCTAACTCTGGCAGCCTTTTTTGCAATTATTATCAATATGATGCCGCTAATAACCGGCCAGCCTTTGATGGGACTGCTCTATGGTACCCGGGGCAACATAATGATTACTGTCGTTAATTTTCTCTATCTGGCGATAATGATTAATATCAGTCTGGCAATCTTTAATCTATTGCCATTTCCACCGCTGGATGGTTCCAAGATCTTAAGAGGGGTTTTACCTGCGAAATATGATCGGTATTTTAATAAATTAGAAGGGCCAATCGGAATGCTGGTTATCCTTGTACTTGCCTATTCTGGTATACTCTGGTCTATTATTGGTCCAGTCGTTAATGGGATTTTAAATTTACTGGTTATTTTTTAAAAACCACAATAGGAGGGATTTAATGCTATGGGCTGTCAACTTGAAGTAGAAAATTTTACAGGGCCGCTGGATCTGCTCTATAAATTAATCAAGGAAAATGAAATAGAGATTTCCCAGATATCTCTGGCCAGAGTGGCAGACCAGTATCTCTCCTATCTTGACAGGCTGGAAGATTTTAATATGGACCAGGCCAGTGAATTTACTGTTATAGGGGCCGAGCTTGTCCAGCTTAAGGCCAGGAGTCTCCTGCCAATCTATAATCAGGACGAAGAGGAAGAAGAACCTGATCTGGTGGCCAGGTTAAAGGAACATCAGATTATCAAAGAGCTGGCCGGGACTTTAGGTGATTTAGCCCAGGAAGCTAAAGCCTATCATTTTCCTAAAAGGACTTTAGATGTGCCTGATGATAATTATATTTTGAATTTAGAGGCAGATATTGAGACAGTCCATCGCTTATACTGTCAGGCAATGGATGCCTATGAGACCAGACTGGCCCAGGAGGCCGAGAGAGAAAAGCTTGTCCGGCTGGCCAGGGAAACAATAACCCTCCAGGATAAGATTAATGAGGTTATGACGATTCTGGCAACTGCCGGGAGAGGCAAACGTTTAAACTTTAAAGAATTAATTAGTGACCATCAGGATAAATTAGAGATTGTCCTTACATTCCTATCAATTCTGGAGTTAAACAGGCTGAGAAAGATAAAGTTAGAACAGTCCAG
>JBNJEB010000119.1:0-4698 GCA_051745425.1 Bacillota bacterium | reverse complement strand
AGTAATTCTGGGGCTGAGATAGAAAGCCTTGCCCATTCAATTATTACTATAATCATTTAATTTTAAAAGATTTAGGCACTAGAAAGTTTTGATTACTAATAGATGTTAGTTCCTAAAAGGAGGAGAAAAAGTTTGAATATAATTAAAGAAAAATTTACAGGGAATCAAATAATCTTATTGGCTGGTCTGTTGGTTCTGGCAGTTATTTTAACATTAACCACTACAACGACTGTTCAGGCAGATAATTTGCTAGGTAATTCAGATTTTAGTCAGGAATTTTATAGAGTTGATGATGATCTGGAAGAAGAGGGCACTGGAAATTTTGAAACTTTAAATAACTGGTTATATCTTGAAGAGGCTGGCGACTCATCAGCTTCAATTGAAGATCAAATGTTTAGAGTAGATATTGATAATGGTGGCAGCAATAGTTGGTCAATTCAGCTTCTACAGGCACCAATTACAATTAAAGAAGGTTATAAATATAGAGTTAAATTTGATGCCAAGGCCTCTAAACCAAGAGATTTAGAAGTTAAAGTTGGTGGGACAGAAGGTAGAGGTTGGGCTGCCTATAATTCAGGTGAAGGAGAAAGTGGAGGCATTGTAAATGAGCTATCCAGAGAAATGGAAAGTTATGATTTTGAATTTGTAATGTCAGAAGAAAGCGATGATCAGGCGAGATTTGAGTTTCAGCTTGGTAAGGATACTGGGACAGTTTGGCTTGATAATATTGAATTAATTGAAGTTGGCGAAGCTACTGCAGAAGATATCCCGGAAGAACAGAAAAAGAAATGGGTCTATGATAAAGATTTCTTCTTTATCTTTAATGTGGCGGTCGGTGGAAATTTAGGAGGTCAGGTAGATACTGATTTCCCAAAAGAAATGTTAGTAGATTATATTAAAGTTTATGATCAGGATGGTAACTTAGACTGGGAGGATGATTTTGATGGAGACCATGTAAATGAAGACTATTGGACTTATGAAGTTGGAAATGGTCATGATCATGGAATTCCTGGCTGGGGTAATAACGAACTCCAGTATTATACTGAAGGAGAAAATGCTAAAGTGGAGGATAGTAATTTAGTTATTACTGCTAAAGAGGAACAGCGCAGTGATCAACATGGCGAGTATGATTATACTTCTACCAGAATGATTACCAGAGATAAGGTTAATATGAAATATGGCAGAGTAGAAATTAAAGCTAAACTTCCAGAAGGTCAGGGTTTATGGCCAGCATTCTGGATGTTAGGATCTGATATTGAAGAAAATCCATGGCCAGCCTCAGGAGAAATTGATATTATGGAATTCATTGCCGGAAATGTAGATGAAGTTCATGGAACAGTTCATGGTCCCAATCATTACGGCGGTGGAGGCATAACTCAGGAATATCAAAAAGAAGAAGGTAATTTTGTTGATAGCTTTAATACCTTTATCTTCGAATGGACTCCAGATGAGATGAAGTGGTATATTAATGATGATGAGGAGCCATATCATGTAGTGGAAAGAACTGCTGATAATGAAACTGCCAGGGGAGACACTGGAGGAGAAGAAATAACTTATACTGCTAATGAGATTGTAAATGGTAACTTTAATTCAACAATAGTTGATGATCTGTCAGGATCTCCAGATAACTGGTATGTCTGGTCAGGTGAAGGTGGAGCAGTAAATGATTATGGTGTAGAGAATGGTGAGTTCAAAATTGATATTTCAAATCTTGGAAATCAGACCTGGGCAGTTCAGTTTGCACAGTTTTTAAAATTAAATGCTGGAGATTATAAGTTATCTTTTGATGCAAGAGCTGATGAGCCACGGGATATAATTGCAATGGTTCAAGAAGATGGTGGTAGCTGGACTGTTTATGGTGAAGAAACTGTAGCATTAGAAACTGATATGCAAAATTATAGTTTTGATGTCTCTTTAAATGCAGCTGACATCCCTAAATTAATATTTTCATTAGGCTCTACTGATAATGGTAAAACAACATCAGTTTATATTGATAATGTAAAGCTTGAAAAAGTTAATTAATTATTGACTTTTTAATAGAGAGGAACGTGTAATAAATGAGTTATATTCCGGATAAAAATAGATATGTTAAAATGAAATATAGTAGAGTTGGCAGGAGCGGACTAAAGTTTCCAGCAGTCTCTTTAGGCTTATGGCATAATTTTGGCCATGTAGATACCTTTGCAAATAGTCGCAAGTTAATTCAGACGGCCTTTGATTCTGGTATTACCCATTTTGATCTGGCCAATAATTATGGACCCCCTCCTGGATCTGCTGAAGAGACTTTTGGTAGAATCTTAAAAAAAGATTTAAATGGTTATAGAGACGAACTTATTATTTCGACTAAAGCCGGATATGGTATGTGGCCAGGCCCCTATGGCGATGGAGGTTCAAGAAAATATCTTATCTCCAGTCTGGACCAGAGTCTTAAGAGACTTGGATTAGATTATGTTGATATCTTCTATCATCATAGACCGGATCAGGAAACGCCTGTAGAAGAATCGATGAGGGCCTTAGATACAATTGTAAGACAGGGAAAAGCCTTATATGTTGGGATTTCTAATTATGGCCCGGAAGAGACTGAGAAGGCTTACAAAATACTGGATGATTTAGGTACCCCGTTTATTGTTCATCAGCCAACCTATTCTATTTTTAATCGTAAAATTGAAGATAAATTATTAGAAGTGATTAAAGCTAAAAGTCTCGGCACAATTGTTTTCTCCCCACTGGCTCAGGGTTTATTAACAGATAAATATTTAGATGAAATCCCTGCTGATTCACGGGCAGCCGGTTCCAGTCAGTTTCTAAATAATTCTGATATTACCGAAGAAAAATTGAATAAAATCAGAAAACTAAACAGGATAGCAGAATCAAGAGGTCAGACATTGGCCCAGATGGCTTTAGCCTGGGTCTTAAGGCGAGAAGAGATAACCTCAGTTCTGGTTGGAGCCAGTAAACCGGCCCAGATTAAAGAAAATGTACAAATAGTAGATAATTTAAAGTTTAGTAAAGACGAACTGACTGAGATAGATAAAATTTTACAATAGGGGGCAGAAAGGCATGTTGAGAAAATTAGGAAAGACAGGAATAGAAGTTACTGAAGTAGGTTTTGGCGCCTGGCAGCTGGGAAATATCAGAGAAGATGGGTCTACTGGACAGGATGCTGTCAGGCTGGTTCAGGAGGCAATTGAATTAGGCTGTAATTTCTTTGATACAGCTCCTAATTATGCCGGTGGTAAAAGCGAAGAAATCCTGGGAAAAGCATTAAAAAATATGAGAGAAGATGTCGTTATCAATAGTAAATTTGGTCATTCCCCTGATGGAATTATTGATTTTGACTCAAGTCTTATTAGAGATTCAGTTGAAGGCAGTTTAGAACGCTTACAGACTGATTATCTTGATTCAGTTCTCCTGCATAATCCTTCCTTTGAAATCTTAGAAGGAAAAACTGATCATTTTGAGATACTTGCAGAATTAAAAGCAGAAGGCAAGATAAAAGCCTATGGGGCTTCAGTTGACACCAGTAAAGAGATCTTTGCTTTATTAAATAATACAGAAGCTGAAGTTATTGAAATCATGTTCAATATTTTCCATCAGGAGCCAAGCAGGGCATTTGCTGAAGCAAATCAAAAGGGAGTTGGCCTGATTGTTAAAGTCCCTCTAGATTCTGGCTGGTTAACAGGAAAATATGATGCCAGTAGTAGTTTTACCGGGGTTAGAGAAAGATGGTCAGAAGCAGAGATTAAAAGGAGAGCAGAATTAGTTGAAGATGTTCGAGAGATAAAAGATAAAGATACAAGCATGGTCCATGAAGCTATCAGTTTCATCCTTTCTTATCCTGAAGTTTCAACAGTCATCCCAGGTGTAAGAAATACAGAACAGTTAACCCATAATTTAGCTGCCAGAGGGCTTAGGCTGGAGACAGATAAATTAAAAAAATATGAAAACTTGTATAATGATAAAATTAAAGATAATCCCCTAAACTGGTGATTAAAAGCTGATAGACGAAGTTAGAAAAATTCTGAGAATGATAGGGAAATAAAAAACTGGAGATAACCTGGTCGGTTGTAATAATAAAAAACTGGTAAAGCAAATAGCCTTCTGAATCAACTCATGATTCAGAAGGCTAAGTTTTTATGTTATAATGACTTATATAAATAAAATTATTATTATAACATCATATTATAGACCAGAGAGGATAAGTTTATATGCTAGAAAAATCAATTAAAAGATATAATATTACAATTTTTACAACTATTTTAATATTGTTTATTCTGGTTTCCTTTAGCCAGGTTATAAAAGCCAGCACAGTTCAAAACGAAGCCCCATATGCAAATAGTAATTTTGTTGAAATAAATGGCATAGTATTGCATTATAGAATAGATAAGGCAGTTAATGATCAATCAGCAGGCAAGATAC
This sequence comes from Bacillota bacterium, assembly GCA_051745425.1. Lineage (GTDB taxonomy): Bacteria > Bacillota > Halanaerobiia > Halanaerobiales > Halarsenatibacteraceae > Halonatronomonas. Next base: position 279 of record JBNJEB010000119.1, on the reverse strand, counting down.
TTATGGTTCATGGAATGGGAGGCTCAACCTATTGCTGGCGTGAAAATATAAAATCGTTAAATCAAAATGGATTTCATGTAATCAGGGTAGATCTTCCTGCTTTTGGTTTTAGTGATAGACAGCCAGGTCTGAATCATACTGCTGAAAATAGAGCAGACTGGCTCTGGAGTTTACTAGATTATTTAGATACTGAGCAATTTAGTGAGAAGGAAAATTGGGTTTTAATTGGACATTCTATGGGGGGCAAAACTATTGCTGAAATGGAACTTATTAGAAATA
>JBNJEB010000118.1:0-4724 GCA_051745425.1 Bacillota bacterium | reverse complement strand
CTAAGGAATTGGCCATACATTTGCCTACTAATTCTGTTAAATCAACTAAATTTACTTCCAGTTTATCAGATTCTCTGAATAGTTTTATCATTTTTAAACCCCCAATCACATATATCCCAAAATAATTAAGAAAACTAACTTCCTATTATGCTAAGCCTTGATTAAAACTTGATTGCTATCATTAAATGAAGGCATTGAAATTTGATTTACTGTGCGATTATAAATATATGATATTACTTTATCTGCTGAAGTATTTATTACATCCTCTGGTTGCAAATAGGTTTCTCTAAATATTCCTTTAAGATATGAGATATTACCAACCTGTTTACAGAAGTGGGCATCACTGTTGACTGCCAGGGGAACATTATTCTTTCTGGCCAGGTTAATTAATCTTACAGTAGCCATTCTATCAGCCCTGCTAAAGTTCTTGGCCGGGTTATAACTGCTTGCATTAATTTCTAAGATAACTTCATTATTTTTACAGGCCTCAACTATTTCCCCAAGATCCAGCGGGAAATTACTATTGACTGGATGACTGAGCATATCGATATAACCTCTTTCCACTGCTTTAATCACTGCCTCAGTATATTCAACTTTATCTTTTAGATTATGGCCTGTTTTATCATGGATACCGGCTGCTACAAAATCTAATTTATTTAGATACTCCGATGAAAGATCCAGTTTACCTCCTTTTAAGATATTAGCTTCAACTCCCTTTAATATCTTAACGCCATATAATTCTTCAGGTAAAATACATAGGTTGCCAAAGTAATATTCATGGGGACCATCTGGCATTGCCGGTCCATGGTCTGTGATTGCAATTAATTCCATACCTTTTTTTGAAGCTTCTCTAGCTATTTCATCAAGGGTCGAATAGGCATGGCCGCTATGAACTGTATGGGTATGCAGATCTGCTTTTATTTCTATCATTTTAATCTACCTCCTTTTTATCTTGATTTTATTATAACCTATTAATGTTACGCTTATATTTAATTGGTGTTAACATAATGTTAAATAATGGTTTCAGCTATTGAACAAGTTTTCAATTTTTTTAATCTATATATGGGTTATATTTAAATGATGATTTTTCTGATCCTGGCGGAGAAGAATTCTGAAAATAAAACTAAAGATAAAATCATCATAAAAATAATTATTGCATCTGGCCATTTAAGACCTAAGATTGCTTCATTTAACTGCAGGCCTATGCCTCCAGCTCCAACAAGTCCGACTACTGTAGATTCTCTAATATTTATATCCCAGCGATAGATTGATGTCCCAATAAAAGTAGGAAATACCTGAGGAACTACTGAATAAATCAGAGTAGAAAACTTGGATGCTCCTGTTGCCGCAACTGCCTCTACCTGGTTTTTATCTATCTCTTCTATGCTTTCATAGAGCAATTTCGAGACAAAACCAATTGATCTAAATGAAATAGCTATTATACCTGCCAGAACACCTGGACCTAAAATTATTACAAGTATAATTGCCCAGATTAATGAACTAACAGATCTAGATGTTACAATTATTAAAAGAGCAAAATACCTTAAAGTTGGGTGGGGGGTTGTATTTTCGGCTGCTAGATAAGCAACAAATAATGAAAATATTACTGCTGCCAGTGTTCCAATAGTAGCTATTGTAATTGTATCCCAGATTGGCCGTAAAAGTTCAAAAAAATAAGGCCAATTTGGTGGAAACATTCTAAATAATAATTTGGAAGCCTGTTCTGCTCCATCATATACAAAGGGCCACATGGTCCGGGCTGATAGTATGTTCCAGCAATAAATAAAAAGCCAGATTCCTGCTGCCCAGAATAATAATTCTTTTAATACTCGGCTAATCCCCTTTAGTTGCCAGTTATAATCATTACTCGACATTTTAAAACTCCTTTCAATTTAAATAATCCCTTACTCATTAACTTTTTTTCTTATAAAAGAAGAAAATAATTCTCCTAGCATTACAATTGCAATCATTACTATTAAAATTGCTGAGGCTGAGTCAAATTCATAACGGTCAAAAGCAGCATTTAAAGTTGTGCCAATTCCACCAGCCCCGACGACTCCTATTACAGCTGATGCTCTAAAATTTATGTCAAGTCTATAAACTACCAGACCTATAAACCGGGGCAGCACCTGGGGAATAATTGCATAGTTCATTAATTTTGGCCAGGAGGCACCGGTAGCTTTTATAGCCTCTACCTGGCTCCAATTTATATCTTCAATTTCTTCTGCTAAAAGTTTAGCTATAAACCCAATACTGCTAAAGGTAAGTGTTAAAACTCCAGCCATTGGTCCAAAACCAATGATTACTACAAAAAAGATGGCAATAACAACTTCTTGAAAACTTCTTGAAATTACAATTACTGCCCGGGAAATATAATAAATTGGTTTAGGGGAAATATTTTCAGCTGCCCCAAAGGCAAAGGGAATAGAAATTATAACTCCAAATACTGTTGCAATATAGGTCATTGTTAAACTTTCTAAAATACCATCAATAATAGAGCTGCCCCTGGAGAAAAAATCTGGTCTTAGAAAATCTGCAAAGTAACTCTGGCTTCTACTCAAACCCAGTAAGATCCGCTGAGGATCAATCCTTAATGAAATAAAAGTTAAAATTAAATATGCAGTAAGCAATGAAAAAATTAAATATCGTAAATTTTTACTTTTAATTAGACGAGGACGCTGCCAGGTGTAATCTTCGTTGTTCTTCGTCAACAATATCATTACCCCCTTGTTGAGCTGTTTCGTCATCATTACTGTCATCGTCATCTTCACTTAATTTTTCCCAATCTTCTTCTCCATAAATAGTAGTCAGTGTTTTTTTATTTAATTCTGCAGGGCTACCATCGAATACAATTTCACCCTGTCTCATCCCAATTATTCTACTAACATATTCTTTAGCCAAACTGACATCATGGATATTGATTAAAGCTGCAAGTTCTCTTTCTCTGGCTAATTCAGTAATTAAGCGCATGATCTGTCTTGAAGTTTTAGGATCAAGGCTGGCAGTTGGTTCATCAACTAATAGAAGTTTTGGGTCTTGAATTAAAGCTCTAGCTATACCAACTCTCTGTCTCTGGCCTCCTGAAAGTTGATCGGCTCTTTTAGTGACATGATCTTTTAAACCTAATCTACTTAAAAGCTGATAAGCCTGATTAATATCTTTTTGAGGAAATTTCCTGAGCCAGGCTCTCCAGAAAGACACATATCCAAGCCTGCCTGATAAAACATTTTCCATTACCGTTAATCTTTCTACTAAGGCATATTCCTGAAAAATCATCCCAATTTCTCTTCTTTTATTCTTAAGTTCCTTTTTGTCTAGTTCTTTAATGTTTTGATTCTGGAGAATTATATCTCCAGCTGTTGGCTCAACTAAGCGATTGATACAGCGAATTAATGTGGATTTGCCGGCACCAGAGGGACCAATTACTGCTGCAATTTCTCCTTTATTTAATTTAATATTAATACCACGAAGAGCTAAATCTCCTCCTGGATACTCTTTATGCAAACCATTAATCTCAAGCATAATTTTCCCCTTTCTATATTAAGGTTACCGGATACCCTAAGAGGAGAGGCATCCGGTAACTAAAATCAGTTAATTTTTTATTATTAATTACTTGTATTCTACTCCATTTGCCTTATCAATAGTTCTAATTACTTCCCAGTATGTCTTATAATCTATTGGAATAAACTTATCTTCACTAAATTCTTCATCTAAAGTTGTACCTTCCCAGTCAAAGGTCATGAAAGCTTCTTTGATTTCTTGTGCTAAGCCTGGATGCAGGTTATTGACATATGTGTATGCAGTGGTTGGAAAGGTCTGAGATTTATAAATTGTCTTTATTTCTGAAGTATCAATTGCATCATTGGCAGCCATTCTATTCATTACTGAGTTTGCAATTGCTGCAACTTCATAATCTCCATTATAAACTCCCATAATGGAATTATCATGACGACCACTAAATGTTGTTTCATAATCTTCATCTGCTTCAAAGCCCATTTCAGATTTTAAAATTGCAGAAGGGGCTTTAAAACCTGAGTTAGATGTTTGAGAAACAAAGGCAATTTCTTTACCTTCAAGATCCTCTAGACCTTCAAGATCACTATCTTTTTGGGTAATAACTTCCATCTCATAACCAAAACTGCCATCTTCATTTGCCATCATTGCAAAGGGGGCAACTCCTGCAGTATTTACAGCAAATGGTACACTTCCTGTATTGACTCCAGCAATATGAATTCTACCAGCTCTTAGAGCTTCTAGTTGAGAGGCATAGTTTTCAACTGCATAAAACATAACTTCCTTGCCAGTCACTTCGGCCAGATGATCTAGAAAGTCTGACCAGGCGGTTTTATAAACTGATGGTTCTTCAACCGGTGTGTAGGAAAAAATTATCTGGTCTGGATTAATCCATTCTGACTCATCGGCGGGGATATCGGCAACTAGATCACCGTCATAATCAACAAAGCCTTCTGCCAGGTCACCATGGTCTACCTGTTCTGCCATAACAACGCCAGTAAAAATTAGAACTGAAAGAACTAAAACTGTAAGTACTCCACCAAATTTTTTCATCAATTAATACCTCCAATTAGTTTTTGTTTTCTTATTTCACTTATAATTATTTCATCTTAATGTTTCAATAAGATTTCGTTTTTGTTAACAAATTATTAACTTAATGTTAAAACCCTGGTCCAATAAAAAAAGTCAGGGCTTTTTAAGCCTGACTGCAA
>JBNJEB010000117.1:0-4742 GCA_051745425.1 Bacillota bacterium | reverse complement strand
GCAATTTCAATGATTGAAGATAACGCTGATATTATCTGGGCCGCAGCAGGTCGTTCTGGTCTTGGTGTAATTGAAGCTGCAGAAGAAAATGATATTTATGCAATTGGTTCAGATGCAGATCAGAGTCATTTAGCGCCAGAAAATGTAATTACTAATGGAATGAAGTTTGTTGATAATACAGTCTATTTGGCAATTGAACAGATTATAGAAGGAGAATTTGAAGCAGGCACTCATACTCTTGGGGTAGAAGAAGACGCTCTTGGTTATACTGAAACATTGTTACCAGATGATGTTATTGAGGACTTAGAAGATATAAAGACTAAAATTGAATCAGGAGAGATTGAAATTCCAGATAGTCTATAACATTTCTATAAACAGATATTACTTTTTCAGGAGGCATTTTTGTCTCCTGAAATATTTATTTTTCATCTACATAATTAAGAAATTCCCTGGAGGTAGTAATAATGAATTCAGTAGAATTAAAAGGGATTACCAAAAAGTTTGGTGATGTTATAGCAAATGATAATATAGATTTCAAGGTAAAAAAAGGGGATATCCACTGTCTTTTAGGTGAAAATGGTGCCGGTAAAAGTACTTTAGTGAAAGTACTTTTTGGTTTATACAGCCAGGATAAAGGACAGATCATAATTGATGGGCAAAATATCAATAATATTACTCCTTCAAAAGCAATTGAACTTGGCCTGGGCATGATTCATCAGCATTTTATGCTGGTAGATCGTCTTTCAGTAACAGAAAATATTATTGCTGGTAGAGAGGTAACTAAAAACGGATTTATTGATCTTAAAACTGCAATGGATGAGATAAGTAAACTGAGCAATAAATATGGCTTAAAGGTAGATCCAGAAGCTAAAATTGAAGAGATTTCTGTTGGAGAACAGCAAAGGGTTGAAATTCTCAAAGCACTTTATAGGGATGCAGATATTCTTATATTAGACGAGCCAACTGCAGTTCTTACCCCTCAGGAAACCGATGAATTATTTCAGATAATGGAAGAACTAAAAAAAGACGGCAAAACAATTATCTTTATAACTCATAAATTAAAAGAGACTATGAAAATATCTGATAAAGTAACAGTTCTTAGAGATGGAAAGTCTGTTGGTAATGTCGAGACAGCAGAGACATCTCCTGAAAAACTGGCCCGGATGATGGTCGGTCGGGATGTTGTCTTAAGAGTTGAAAAAGAAGATAAAGAAGCAGGTAAAGATCTATTAGAAGTTAAAGATTTGAATTTTAAGAGTAGTCATGGAACTGGTCTTAATGATATTAATTTTTCAGTAAAGGCAGGAGAAATTCTCGGAATAGCTGGTGTGGAAGGAAATGGACAACATGAACTTGAAGAGGTATTGATGGGGCTATTAAAGCCAGATCAGGGTCAGATCTATTTTAAAGGGAAGCAGATAAATCATAAAACTACATATCAGCGTCGTCAACAGGGTATTGCTCATATTCCCTCAGATCGTCTGAAACGGGGTCTGGTTAGGGAATTTAATCTTGACTGGAATTTGATATTAGGTTCTGAATGGAAAAAACCTTTCGCAAGCCATGGGATTTTAAATTCCAACCAGATTAAGTTGAAGGGTAAAAAACTTATTAAAAATTTTGATATTAGAACTCCAGGCCTATCAACTAAGGCCAGCAAGTTATCTGGAGGAAATCAGCAGAAAGCTATAATAGCCAGAGAATTAAGCTCTAATCCAGATTTGATTCTGGCTGCCCAGCCAACCAGAGGTGTTGATGTTGGGGCAATAGAGTATATCCATAATTTACTTCTGGATATGCGGGAAAAAGGCAAAGCCATTCTTTTGATTTCAGCCGAATTGGATGAACTTCGTTCATTGAGTGACCGATTACTGGTGATTTATGAAGGCCAGATAATAGCAGAAAAAATCGATGAATTTGATGAACAGGAGCTGGGCTTATTAATGGCAGGTAAGAAGGATGGTGAAGTAAATGAGCCGGCTTAAAAAATTAATAGATAACTTAAAAAATCTTGATACTCTATCAAGCCTTTTTTACTCTCTTATTGCTATTATTATTGCCCTTATTTTAGGAGCTATTTTTATTGTTGTTTTTGGTTATGATGTTAAGGTTGCTTTTTATCATTTATATAATGGTTCCTTTGGCAGTCTTTATAGTTTTTCTCAAACTCTTATACAGACTACACCATTAATTTTTGCCGGGCTGGCAGTAGCTATTGGCTTTAAGAGTGGCCTTTTTAATATAGGAGTTGAAGGCCAGCTTTATTTTGGTGCCCTGGCCAGTGCAGTTATTGGTCTGAAATTGGGCTTTTTACCGATAGCGATAGCCCTCCCATTAACACTACTGGCAGGGGCAATAGCCGGGGGAGTCTGGGGCTTTATTCCAGGTTTGTTAAAAGCTAAAACCGGGGCTCATGAAGTTATTACAACTATTATGCTCAATGAAATAGCAATTCTTGCGACTACATTTTTAACAGTTAATTATTTTAAGGTGGATGGCCCAGTTGACCAGACGGCAAGGTTGCCTCAAGCAACAAGATTGCCGCCGATAATTCCTGGAGGTCAGATATCTTCAGGTATTTTAATAGCTATTGTAATTCTGGGACTGACCTATTTTCTTTTAAATAAAACATCCCTAGGTTATGATTTTCAAACAGTTGGTCATAATCAAAAAGCCGCTGAATATGGCGGTATTAATAGTAACAAAATGATCATGCTGGCCATGGTTATTAGTGGCGGTGTAGCAGGTCTTGCTGGTAGCACAATTGTCATGGGTAATCTTGGTAGATTTGTAACTAATTTTTCACCAGGATATGGCTTTACCGGCATTGCAGTAGCTGTTCTGGCCAGAAACAATCCGATTGCAGTCCTCCTGGCGGCTCTTCTTTTTGGGGCTCTGGAGGCAGGCGGAATGTCGATGCAACTTTTTGCCAGCATTCCCAATGACCTTATCGGTGTTATCCAGGGACTGGTCATTCTCTTTGTCGCAGCTCCAGGATTTATAAAATTACTGGCCAGGATAACAGGCAGGAAAACAGGTGATATATCATGATGTCAGAGATACTTAGTGTAATATTCAGCATAAATACCTTTAATGCGGCACTCAGGCTGTCAATTCCGCTGGCGCTGGGAGCAATGGCCGGTGCCTTCTCAGAAAGGTCAGGAATTATAAATATTGGACTGGAAGGGATGCTCCTGATGGGGGCCTTTACTGGGGTTCTTGGCTCCTTTATAACTGGGAGTGCCTGGATGGGGGTTGTCTTTGCAGCAGTTGCAGGAATATTAACCGCTCTGCTTTTTGCCATCTTTGTGATAGAATTTAAAGCAGACCATGTAGTAGCTGGTGTTGGTTTAAATATTTTAGCACTTGGCTTTACAACCTGGATGATGCAGATTATCTGGGGTACTAAAGGAGCTTCACCATCAGTGGCTTCAGTTCCAGCAATAGTAATTTATTTTCTTGAAGATATTCCTATAATCGGCCGGTTGCTTGGGATTCAATCACCTTTTGTTTATATTATGCTTTTTCTTATTATTGCAGGCTGGATTCTAATGTTTAAAACCCCGTTAGGCTTAAGAATAAGATTTACTGGAGAACACCCAGAAGCAGCGGATAGTCAGGGTATTAATGTAAAGAAAATTAAATATTTCAGTCTGCTTTTAAGTGGTTTCTTTTGTGGAATTGGTGGTTCTTATCTTTCTCTAGGTCATTTAAGTCAATTTAGCCGAAATATGACAGCAGGTAGAGGTTACATGGCACTGGCAGCGAATATTTTTGGCCAGTGGAACCCGCTAGGCGGTCTGGCAGCAAGTCTTTTATTTGGATTTACTGATGCCATGCAAATGCGCTTGCAGGGTCTGGATATTGGTCTGGCCAATGATCTGATTCAGATGCTGCCATATATTTTAACAATTGCAGTCCTGGCCGGAGCAGTCGTTAAATCGAGACCACCGGCAGCACTTGGTAATCACTATAACTCTGGTGAGTAAAGCTGACAGGAAGTGGTCTAAAAGAGAGCCCTGAAGAGGGCTCTCTACTAATTTCGATTTTATATTATTTTAACTTAATAGGAGATAACAGAACTGCTTAAAGTACTTAAGGTACAGATAGTTTGGTAAAAATAAAAATGCCGTGCATTTTATATTGCAATTCACCTAATTTTATAAAATTGAAATTTGTTTGACAACTTAAATGATATATGATAAAATTTTAACGAGAAATGTGAAAAAATTCATTTTAATTCTGGGGGGAATTATAATGACAGAAGAAAAAGACAAAAAGAAACTTGATCGTCGTACAGCTTTAAAGAAGTTAGGTGGAATTACAGCAGGCGCAGCGATAGGTGGTATGGCGTTAGCAAATCCAGGAAAAGTATTTGCAGGAGAAAGTTCAGAATTTCCATGGCCCTATGAAAAACTAGATGTAGAAGAAGTAAGGAAATTAGGACATAAAGGGCATTATTTAGGCAACTGTTCATCAGGTGCTTTTTATGCCATAATGGCAGCCCTTGATGAAAAAGTAGGATCTCCTTATGACCAACTTCCATATACACCACCTAATAATATGATGCATTTTGGTGGCTCAGGTATTGGACAGGGAATGTGTTGTGGAGCCCTTCTGGGATCCTTTGCAGCCATTAATATGGTTCAGGAATCTGGGAAAGCAAAGGAAATAATACAGGAACTTATGAGTTGGTATAAAGAAGCTGAAATTCCAAGTGAAACAGCTAATGAATACGGGAC
>JBNJEB010000116.1:0-4758 GCA_051745425.1 Bacillota bacterium | reverse complement strand
CCTCTCTCTTCCTTTAATTTAACTCCTAGCTCATTAAAATAACGCCAGGTATCGGCTGGAGAAAAACTATAAAGGGCACTATATAAAAAATTACTGGCCATAAATATTTGATTATCAATAATTTCTCCTGGCTCATAGGTAGAAGTCAAATTACAGCGGCCTTCACCGGTAAGCAAAAGCTTTTTGCCAAAATTATTATTCTTCTCTAAGATTCTCACCCTGGTTTCAGAAGATTTAGCAGTCAGGGCAGCCATCATCCCAGCAGGACCACCGCCAATAACTATAATATTCTTATGAGCCATCTATATCTGCCTCCAGACTGGCAAATCTGTTAGTCATTAGTTTGTTCAGCCTCTTTAAAGCTTCTTCAAGATTAGACCTCTGAGTTGCCAGATTCATTCTAAAGAACCCTTCACCGCCATTGCCAAACCAGTGACCAGGTTCAAGTCCAACTTTTGCCTGATGGAATAATAAATCTTCTAATTCCTGGTCTGATAAACCTGTCTTTCTAAAATCAAGCCAGACTAAATAGGTACCTTCAGATTCTATCATATCTATCCCTGGTATATCAGAGATTTTATCTCTAACCAGTTTATAATTTTCTTCAATATATTTATTCTGACTATCAAGCCAGTCTTCGCCGTCCTGATAGGCTGCCTTTAAAGCTGTAAGACCTAGAGGATTTAAGGCTGGCTGAATTCCGGCAGAACTCTCTTTAAATTTTTTGAGATAATTGGAGTTAGGAATAATTGCATAGGCAGTTGCCAGTCCTGCTATATTAAAAGATTTACTCGGGGCAGAAATTGTAATTATCCGGTCATTTAACTCTGGTCTAATTGAACCTAGTGGCTTATGCTGTTGATTATAGACAAAATCAGCATGGATTTCATCTGAAATTATCAACAGATCATATTTTTCTGCAATAGCCAGTAATTGTTTAAGTTCATCTAATCGCCAGACCCGGCCTACAGGATTATGGGGATAACAAAATATTAAAGCAGAAACTCCTGGATTTTTATTGATTTTTTTCTCTAAATCCAACCAGTCTATCTCATATCTCTTTTTGCCATTCTCTTCTTTTAAGATAAGTTGATTTTCCAGTAAAATATTCCCGTTATTTTTAACTGCTGAAAAGAAAGGATAATATACTGGAGGCTGAACAATCACCGAATCTCCAGGTCTTGTCAGAGCTTTCAATGTAATATTTATCCCTGGAACAACCCCTGAAAGTAAAACTACCCAGTCAGATTTTATCTCCCAGTCATATCTCTTTTTATACCAGTCAACAATTACATTTTTATATTCAGCTGCTGGAAAGGTATAGCCAAAAACTCCATGCTCCACTCTTGCTTTTATAGATTCAAGTATCTCTGGGGCAGTCTCCCAATCTGAATCTGCCACCCAGAGAGGAATTATATCTTCTCTATTAAAAACTTCATCAACTTTATCCCATTTTACTGATGAAGTTCCTCTTCTATCAATTTTTTTATCAAAATCATACATAAATTTATCTCCTCCTGCTAACCATTATAACCTAAAAAGAAGAATCTTAAAAGTTTAATATAAAAACCACCGACTTTTATGCCGGTGGAGCTCCACTGCTTCCTCTAATTTGTAATTCATGGGGTAGAAACTCTTTTAATTTTCCAGGCTCTTCTCCATCGATTATTTTCTTAAGAAACTCCATAGCCCTGTAACCCATATCATAACCAGATTGTCGGACTGTTGTTAAAGCCGGTTTAACATAACTTGCTAAATCTATATCATCAAAACCAATAATTGAGAGGTCTTCAGGAATTTGATAGCCAAGTTCTTCAGCACCTCTAATTGCACCGATAGCCATCTTATCATCAAAACAGAAAATAGCAGTAGTCTCAGGTTTATCTGCTAATATTTTTTTAGCAGCTAAAGAACCGCTTTCAAAGGAGAAATCACCTTCATAAATTGGTACTGAATTAAAATCAATATTATTTTTCTGGAAAGAAGATTTAACGCCTTTAATTCTCTCACCACTGGTAACTAAATCTGAATAGGTTCCTCTAACAATCCCAAACTTACGATGACCTAACTCATATAAGTAATCAACTACATCTTCTGCAGCTCTAGAATTATTAACACTTATACAGGGAATTCTATTGTCATTTACATAACCAGAAGCAAAGACTGCAGGAATTCCTTTGCTTTTAATCTCTTCTAGCAGGTTATTATAGATACTGGCAGTTATAATTATTAAGCCATCAACACTCTTTTGATTTAAGATATTTAAATACCTTAATTCCTGTTCTAATTCTCCTTCTGAGTCACCAAAAATCAAATTAAAATCATTTTCTTTAGCTGAAGTTTCAACCCCTTTTAATAATTTCATTAAAAAAGGATTATCCATTCCAGCACCGATTACCCCGATTAAACTGCTGCAGTTTGTCCTTAAGACCCTGGCAGATTCATTTATCTGATAATTTAACTTATCAATTGCTTCCCTGACTTTTTCTGCAGTCTCTTCCTTTACCAGCGAACTATTATTGATAACTCGGGAAACAGTTGCTGGTGAAACTTCTGCCAGATTAGCAACATCCTTTATAGTAACAGCCAACTTAAATCGCCTCCTCTAATCTATCGGCGAATCTTTCTTGTGATTCCAGGAGCTATAGTAACTGATTCTTCGCCAACTTTTATCTTGATTTCCTCATGGTTGTCTTTTGAGGCTGTCATTATAATTGTATCAGTTTTGACTCTAATAGTTAAGACTTTTTTCGACAATTTTAGTTTGAATTGATAATAATCCCAGGCAGTTGGGATTTTAGGATTAAAGACTGCTTTTGTTTCTGGATAAAGATCTCCAGCTTCTTCTTCAATAAGCTGAAGCCCGGCAAAACCGAAAGTTAATACCTGCCAGCTGGCACCACAGGCTGCAGTATGGATTCCACCAATAAAAGTCCCGCCACTGACAGCTTTATTAGTATTTTCTAAATCTATTGAAGCTGAATGAATGAATCTTTCTCTGGCCTTTTCTATCCTGCCCTGTCTGGCCTCTTCAATTGCATAGGCAGAAGGGCTTAATGAAGAACCATGTTCAGTTCTTGGCAGATAATAGTCCAGATTTTTCTTTTTTATCTCCCTGCTAAATAACCCAGGCTGGAGCCAGAATAGCTGGATTAGGTCAGCCTGTTTAATAACCTGGGTATGATGGGCTACGCCATTTGGCCAGCCCCAGTATTCACCAGGGTCCTGGAGACGCTGCTCCAGTACTTCAGGAGTTGTATCCTCTAGATCAAAATAGCCGTCATGCTGTTCAATCAAGCCGGTCTTTAAATCTGGCCCGGGCTCTTTAATTAGCCTGGCCATCTCTTTCCAGCTGGCAACTTCTTCAGCTTTTAATTCAATTTTTTCTTTAAGAACCTTTAAGCTATCAGGATAGTCCCTCTCCATAATCCTATAAATTTTTAAAGCTATAGCTAAAGCATATTTACTCTGATAGAGCGTAAAAACATTATTATCAACATTTTCATGATATTCATCTGGTCCAAGTAAGCGGATCAGTTCAAATTCTTTTTTATTTTTATTAAAGTGGGCCCTGGAATAAAGGAACCTGGCTATTTCAAAGATTATCTCACTGCCATAATCAACAATAAACTCAATATCATCAGTAACCTGGTAATAATGCCAGATGGTATAGGCAATATCCGGTGAAACATGAATCTGCCAGTCATTAAAATGGTTTCTAATCTTTCTACCGGTAAGGACATCTTTAAAGAAAAAATCCGGGCAGAGTTCTTTCCCGGTCTTACCACTGATCCAGGCATAAAAAGCCCCCTGATAGCCTAAATCTCTGGCCTTTTTTCTGGCTCCAGGCAGGGTGTGATAGCGATATTTAAGTATATTTTTAGCTATTTCTGGTTCAGTATAAAGATATACTGGCAGGTTAAAGATTTCCTGATCCCAGAAGGCCGCCCCCTGATAAGCCTGGCAGGATAAGCCCCGGGCTCCAATCGGAAGCCTCTCTGAATAGGCTGGAGTTGCTATCCTATTATGATAGAGATTAAAATTAATTAAGGCTAAATCTTTAACTGGGCCACCAATCTTAACTCCCCAGTTATTCCAGATCTTATTCCAGGCCTTTAATTGATCTTCGTATAAAAGACTAAAACCAACTTCTTCTGCCTCTTCCACTATTTTTTGAGAAGCCTTTAAAGGATTATTTCTCTGGTTGGAATGGGTTACAACCATATACTGCCCGATTTCAACTGGCTTATTAGCCTCCAGACTTAATTTAAACTCCAATAAGTATTTATCATCTATATTTACTATTTTAAATTCCTTAATTGAACTACTGTCAGTAATTTTTAATAAAGATGAGACAGCAACTTGAATCTTACTCTCAACTGTCCTGGCAGTAATAGAAAGTAGATTATCATGATTAAATTCCTTGAATTTCTCCAGATGCTTACCATTTAAATCCCAGCATTCTTTGTCAATCCCGGCCTGGATTTTAATCATTGTATCTTTATCTGAAATTAGTTTGTATTTAGCTGGAATCAATTCAAGTTGTTTCAGGCTGGCAAATCTTTTAGTCTCCAGTATAAAGTTTATATTATTTAAATTAAACGTTCTCTGTGAATTATAAAGACCAGACTTTAAATCCAGTGCCCGGGTAAGGGATTCTGTTTTAGAATCTTGGACAGGAAATTTTGCAAGAGGCTGGTCATCAACAATAATATTAAAATAAAGTCCATTTGGTGCATTGACCAGCTCTCGCCATTT
>JBNJEB010000115.1:0-4775 GCA_051745425.1 Bacillota bacterium | reverse complement strand
TCATTACTGTGCTATCTGTGATGGTTATATGTATGCCGGTAAAAAAGTAGCTGTAATTGGAGGAGGTAACTCAGGATTAGAAGCAGCAATGGATCTTGCCAAGATTGATTGTCAGGTTAATTTGATTGAATTTGAAAACCAATTAAATGGTGATAAGGTACTTCAAAATAAAGTTGCTGAAAATGAAGCAATTCAAATCTATACTGGTACCGCTATTCAAAGAATTATAGGTGAAGATAAAGTAGAGGAAATTGAAATTCAGGATAGAGATACAGAAGAGTATCAGAAATTAGAAGTTGAAGGTGTTTTTATAGAGATAGGATATGAGCCTAATAGTGAATTTGTTAAAAATATAGTTGAAATTAATGATTATGGTGAAATAATAATTAATAATGACAATATGACTTCTGTTGAAGGTATCTGGGCAGCCGGGGATGTAACTGATATTAAAGATAAACAGGTAATAGTTGCAGCAGCAGAAGGTGCAAAAGCAGCATTAAGAGTTAATAAGTATCTAGCATGATTTTAGAAATATAGTTCATTATGTTATTTAATTGGGTGGTTCAAATATAATTAAAAGCAGGGATATATGTAAAAATATTGAATAGTATTCTAAAGATTTAGATCCTGACATAGTTATAATGGATTTAACTATGTCAGGAAACAATTGTAATTGAAGCAATGAAGTCAGGTGCCAAAGAATTTATTGTTAAGCCTTTTAAGGAAGATAGAATAATTTGAGCAGCGAAGAATTTTTTAAAGTAATTAAGTAATCAAAAATTTCTTGTTACTTTAAATATCTCAATATTTAGAAATAATTTAATTTAACAATTTACTTGACAGAAGCAAATTAATAATATACAATTGATGAAAATCAGATGAGACGAGCCAGGATTAGTAGAGATTAGATTAGAATTAGATGAGATGAGCAATATTAGTGCTATGTAATCTAATATAAGAGAACTATGTTTTCTTAGGGATTACTATGTCTATAAATCTTTACGGTCAGGCTTTTTAAAAAGCTCTGGCCGTTTTTTTATTGCTATTAATTCGGTTTTAAAAAAGGAGGAAACTAATGTTAAATATTGATGATTATTTAAACTTAGCAGAAGAATATAATATTATTCCAATTTTTCAGGAGTTTATAGCAGATACTGAAACACCAATTTCAATCTATAATAAGTTAGCAGTAGATAAAGATTATAGTTATCTTTTAGAGAGTACTGAGAATGATAGATACTCTTTCATAGGCTTATCTCCAGCAGCAGTTTATAGGAATTATAATGGTTATTTTGAAATTATTTGTGATGGAACTAAAAAAACAAAAAATCAAGACTTAATTAAATATCTACAGAACTATTTACAGTATATAAAAGTTTATGAAAGAGAGAAACTACCACCATTTTCAGGAGGCTTTGTCGGATATTTTAATTATGAAATGATTGAAAAATGGGAGGATATTTATCATTCAGAAACAGATAAAGAATTAAAGAAAAATGATAAGCCATTAAGTTTATTAGTTGAAACTCAGATGATTGTTGCCTATGACCATCTTCATAATAAAATAAAAGTTATTAATAATTTAAAAGTTGAAGATTCAATGACCCTTTCTAAAAAAGAAAAGATATTTAGGCAGGGAATTTCAGAGATAAATAAAGTTAAAAAAATAATTGCTTCTAGTGCCTCTGATTTTAGGTCAGGAAATGAAAACAGATCATTTAAAAAAGGTAAACTAAAATCAAATACTAAAAAACATGAATTTAAAGAGATGGTTAAAAGAGCCAAAGAACATATATTAGAAGGAGATATCTTTCAAATAGTGCTTTCACAGAAGTTCTCAATTGATAATGATATTCCAGCTTTTAATATTTACAGAGCATTGAGATCAGTTAATCCATCGCCATATTCTTTTTATTTAAATTTTCCTGAGATTAAGATAATTGGTTCATCCCCAGAGGTTCTTGTTAGAGTTAGAGATCGCAGGGTAATGACCAGGCCGCTTGCAGGAACAAGACCAAGAGGTAAAACAAAAAAAGAAGATTTAAATTTAGAAAAAGATCTTAAAAATGATCAAAAAGAAAGAGCAGAACATACAATGCTTTTAGATCTTGGAAGAAATGATTTAAGTAGAATAGCTGCTCCAGGTACTGTTCAGGTCAAAGAATTAATGGAAGTAGAATATTTCTCTAAAGTGATGCATTTAGTTTCTCAAGTTGAAGCTGATCTTAAAGATGGATTAGATAGTTTAGATGCTTTGAAAGCAAATTTTCCTGCAGGCACAGTATCTGGAGCACCAAAGATTAAAGCTATTGAACTAATAGATGGTTTTGAAAAAGAAGCTAGAGGAATTTATGCTGGCACTGTTGCATATTTAAGTTTTAATGGAAATTTAGATAGCTGTATAACTATTAGAACCTTCACATTATCAGATGGAATCTTAAATCTTCAGGTTGGTGCCGGTATAGTTGCTGATTCAGAACCAGAAAAAGAACATCAAGAAATACTTAATAAAGGAGAGGCTTTGTTTGAGGCTCTTAAGATAGCTAAACGAGGTGGTAAAAATGATATTGGTGATAGATAACTATGATTCTTTTACATATAATTTAGTGCATATTCTTGAAAAGCATGATCAAAGTAAAGTTTTTCGGAATGATAAAATTACAATTAAAGAAATTGAAGAACTTAAACCAGATAATATTGTAATTTCGCCTGGGCCAGGAAGACCTAAAGACGCAGGGGTTTCAAAAAATGTTATAGAATATTTTGAAGACCAGATACCTATACTTGGTGTCTGCCTGGGTCACCAATGCATCGGTGAGGTTTTTGGAGGCAAGATTATTAAGTCAGATCAGGTTTTTCATGGTAAAGTATCAGAGATTAAACAGATTGATTCTTCAGATAAAATATTTAATGGAGTCAAAGACAGCTTTCAAGCAACTAGATATCATTCTTTAATTATCAGTAAAAATAGTTTTCCAGATAATCTTAAGATATTAGCTGAAACAAAGCAAGGAGAAATTATGGCAGTGAAAAGTCGCTATTATGATATATATGGCTTGCAATTTCATCCAGAATCTATTCTCACAGTACCTGGTCAGATAATATTAAAAAATTTTTTAAATATAAGGAGAGATAATAATGTTTAATACTCATTTGGAAAAAGTAGTAAGTAGAGAGGATTTGACTTTAGATGAAATGAAATCAGCAATGGACCAAATAATGGAAGGTAAAATAACTGACAGCCAGCTTGCAGGATTTCTTGTAGGCCTTAGAATGAAAGGAGAAACTATCTCAGAAATTACAGGAGCTGCCTCTGTAATGAGAGATAAAGCATTAAAATTAGCAACAGGAGATAAAGAATTAATAGACAGCTGTGGGACTGGTGGTGATGGTAAAGGAACTTTTAATATATCTACAACAACTGCAATTGTTATGGCAGCCGGTGATTTAAATGTGGCTAAACATGGCAATCGTTCAGTTTCCTCAAAGAGCGGTAGCGCTGACCTTTTGGAATCTCTAGGCGTAGAAATAAACTTAAATCCAGATGAAGCATCCAGGTGTCTTGAAAAGGTGGGGATATCCTTTCTTTTTGCTCCTCATTTTCATAAAGCTATGAAACATGCTGTCGGACCCAGAAAAGAGATTGGCCTTAGAACGATTTTTAATATATTAGGGCCACTTACAAATCCTGCCAGGACAGATTATCAAATTCTTGGTGTTTATAAAGAAGAATTAGTTTCACCAATAGCTCATGTTTTAAAAAATCTTGGTTTAAAATCAGCAATGGTAGTTCATGGAGCTGGAGGCATAGATGAACTTTCTCTCTCTGGTTTAAATAAGACAGCTTATCTAAAAGATGGTCAGGTAAATAGTTATAACTTTTATCCAGAAGATGCTGGCTTAAATCAGTCACCATTAAAGACTATAAAAGGAGGTGGTCCTGATAAAAATAAAAAGATTACATTAAATATTTTAAAGGGGAAACCAGGACCAAAAAGAGACATTGTATTACTTAATTCTGGAGCTGCTTTTATGGTAGCTGGTAAAGCTGCAGATATCAGAGAAGGAGCTATGATAGCTGCGGACTTAATTGATTCAGGCCAGGCTCTTAAAAAACTTCAACAATTAATTGACTGTAGCAATAAGATAGCTGTTTAATGATGATTCTTGATAAAATAATAAATGAAAAATATGAAGAAGTAGAAGATCTTAAAGCTTCAAGAAATTCCTTGAAAAGTAAACTCTCAGAACCAGGTATAAGTCTAATAGCTGAGATAAAGAAGGCCTCACCTAGTAAAGGATTAATTCAAGAAAACTTTAGCCCTGAGAAACAGTTTAAAGCTTATGAAAAGGCTGGAGCTTCAGCTATATCTGTCTTAACAGATAAGAAATTTTTTCAGGGTAATAACCAGATCTTAAAAATGATTAGCCTTCAAACAGATCTACCTGTCTTAAGAAAGGAATTTATAATTGATCCTATTCAAGTTTATCAGAGTTTCTTTCTTGGAGCAGATGTAGTTTTATTAATAGTATCTGTTTTAGAAACTCAAGAGTTAAAAGAACTGCTTTTTTTAGTTTCTGAGCTAAATATGGAAGCAATAGTAGAAGTTCATAATCAAAAAGAATTAGAAATAGCCCTTAAAATACAGGCCGAAATAATAGGAATTAATAATCGGGACCTTAATACATTTCAGGTTGATCTTCAGACGACAGAAAATTTAATTAAACAGCTTAAATCAACTAACCGGAGAAATGATTATTTTATTATAGCTGAA
>JBNJEB010000114.1:0-4802 GCA_051745425.1 Bacillota bacterium | reverse complement strand
AAAAGTAATAATTTGTCAAACAAGACTCTGATTAATTAAAGGAAATTTAAAATAAATAGAGAATAAATACAATATAGAAGAGGAATTATATCAATTTAAAATAAATTTAATCAAGATTTTGAGGAGGGAGTTTCATGCCAAAAAATAATTTTCCTGGTGATTATGACAGATATCTTTTTCACCAGGGCAGACATTATGAAAGTTATGATTTTTTAGGAGCACATATCACAAAGGAAGATGGAAAAAAAGGAGTACGTTTTACACTCTGGGCACCAAACGCCGAAGAGATTAGTGTAATTGGTGATTTTAATGACTGGGATAAAAAGAAGAATCCAATGCATAAGATTAAGGACTCCGGGATCTGGACCACTTTTGTAGAGAAAGCAGAAAATAAAATGTATTATAAATACTGGATTAGAGGCTATAGAGGAGTTGTCAGGGTTAAAGCAGATCCCTATGCCCGCAGACAGGAACCAGCTCCAAAAACAGCTTCACAAATTTATGAAGCTGAGGAACATAACTGGAATGATAAAAAATGGGTTAAAAAAAGAAAAAAATCCAATCACCTCAGAGAACCCTTAAGCATTTATGAAATGCACCTTGGTTCCTGGAAACAAAATGATGGAGAATTAATGAACTATAGAGAAATTGCAGATGAACTGGTACCCTATATTAATGAGATGGGTTTTACACATGTAGAGTTAATGCCTTTAACTGAATATCCATTTCCCGGTTCCTGGGGTTATCAGACAACCGGTTATTTTGCTTTAACTTCTCGTTATGGTACTCCTGAAGATTTTATGTATTTTGTTGATCAACTGCACCAGAATGATATTGGAGTTATTATGGACTGGGTTCCAAGCCATTTTTGTAAGGATGATCACGCTCTAAGACTATTTGACGGCTCCCATCTTTACGAAAGTTCTGATCCCAGAAGAGCAGAAAATATCCAGTGGGATACTTTAAACTTTGATTTTGCCCAAAATGAAGTCTGGAGCTTTTTGATTTCAAGTGCTAACTACTGGATGGAAAAATTTCATATTGACGGCTTAAGAGTTGATGCTGTAAGCAACATGCTTTATTTGAATTATGAAAAGGAAGATGGTCAGTGGGCTGCCAATGAATATGGAGGCTTTGAAAACTTAGAGGCCATTGAATTTATTAAAGAATTAAATAGTGAAATGTTTGAGCGCTATCCGGGAGTTTTAATGATTGCAGAAGAATCAAGTGCCTGGCCTTTAGTTACAGCACCTGTTCATGATGGAGGTCTCGGTTTTAATTTTAAGTGGAATATGGGCTGGATGAACGATACTCTTGATTACATGGAAAATGACCCAGTTCACAGAAAATGGGAACATAATAAACTCACCTTCTCCAGTATGTACAGTCAGAGTGAAAATTATGTGCTGCCTATGTCCCACGATGAAGTTGTACACGGCAAAAAGTCACTGCTGGATAAAATGCCCGGAGATTACTGGCGAAAATTTGCTAACTTAAGACTTCTTTTCAGCTATATGTATGCCCATCCGGGTAAAAAACTGCTGTTTATGGGAGGCGAATTTGGACAGTTTATTGAATGGAATTTCAAACAGGAATTAGACTGGCTCCTGCTCGACTATGAAAATCATCAGCAGACTCAGGATTTTATGCAGGAATTAAATCAGGTATATCTTAAGGAAAAGGCGCTCTGGGAATTGGACCATGAACATGAGGGCTTCCGCTGGATTGAAGCGGATGACTATGAGCAGAGTGTAATCAGTTTTATTAGAAGCTCCGAAAATGCAGCTCAACAGCTGGTAATTGTTTTAAACTTTACACCTGTACCTAGAGATGATTATCGGATTGGTGTGCCAGGTCCAGGAGATTATGAGCTGCTTTTAAACAGTGACCAAAAGGTATTTGGCGGTTCAGATTATGAAACTGCAGCCAGGGTTAAGGCTGAAGAAAAACCTTATCACGGATTTGATTACTCAATAAGTATTAATCTTCCACCGCTGGCTGGCATCTACTTGAAATATAAGGAAAAAAGCAAAAAAGCAAAAAATGCAACAAAAACAAAGTCTAAAAAGAAAAAATAATGTTTAATGATTTGGCTTCACTTTTCAAAGGAGGTAATGAAGATGCCACAAGAAGAAATGGTAGCTATGCTGCTTGCCGGTGGTAAGGGAACCAGGTTGGGCGTTTTAACTAAAAATATAGCTAAACCAGCTGTTCCTTTTGGTGCTGAATATAGATTGATTGATTTCCCTTTAAGTAACTGTTCGAATTCTGGAATCAATACTGTTGGAGTTTTAACCCAGTATAAACCCCTTATCTTAAACAGCTATATTGGCAACGGCAGTTCCTGGGATCTTGACCGCAATGATGGTGGAGTCACTGTACTTCCTCCCTATGTCAAAGAAGGTGGCGGTTCCTGGTATAACGGAACCGCTGATGCTATTTATCAAAACATAGAGTTTATAGATCTTCATGATCCGGAATATGTGCTTGTTTTATCAGGTGATCACATTTATAAAATGGATTATTCAGAAATGCTAAATTATCATAAAGTTAAAAATGCTGATATAACAATTGGGGTACTGGAAGTACCCTGGGAGGAAACCCACCGATTCGGTATTATGAATACTAATCAGGATCAAGAAATTATTGAGTTTCAAGAAAAACCTGAGAATGCTAAAAATAATTTAGCTTCAATGGGAATTTATATTTTTGACTGGCAGCACCTCAAAAAATACTTAATTGCTGAAGCCGAAGAAAATGATGATTCTGCTGGAGATTTCGGTCATAATATTATTCCTAAAATGATGGCTGATGAACTGAGTTTTTATGCCTATACCTTTGATAATTACTGGAAAGATGTAGGAACCGTAGAAAGTTACTGGAAAGCCCATATGGATCTTCTGGGGGATAAGCCAATTCTTGAACTTCAGAACAGAAACTGGATTATTTACAGTGTTAATCCCAATCGCCCGCCACAGTATTTATCAGAAGATGCAGTGGTCAATAATTCTATGATCAATAAAGGGACTCAAATTATGGGGAAAGTTAAAAATTCTGTTCTCTTCTATGGTGTTAAAATAGCTCAAGATGCTGTTGTCGAAGACTCAGTTATTCTGCCTAATACTAGAATCAGTTCCGGAGCTAAAATCAGAAACGCTATTCTCGGCAGAAACGTAATTGTTGAAAAAAATTCAAAAGTAGGAATTGAAAGAAATACTGATGATCAAGATAATGATCAATTAAAAATTACAGTAATTGGAGATGATGAGGTCATCCCGGAAACCTCAAATATTAAAGCAGGAATGGTGGTGGGTTAAATGATGATGACACCTATTTATAAAAAAGGTGGAGCAAATATGAATAATGTAATGGCTATCATCAATAACGCGCTGGATGAATCATTCCTGGATAAATTAACAGGCCACCGTTCCTTAGCTTCGGTCCCTTTTGGAGCTCGATATAGATTAATTGATTTCCCTTTATCCAATATGGTTAATTCAGGAATAACTAATGTGGGACTTTTGCTGCAGACTAAATACAGATCTTTAATGGACCACATCGGATTCGGAAAAGCCTGGGATTTAGATCGCAAACGGAACGGTTTATTTATTTTACCTCCAGCTCATATTTATCAAGCAAACAGAGCCTATAAGGGAGACCTGCAGAACTTTGCTAGTAATATCGATTATATTAAACGCAGCAGTCAGGAATATGTTATTATCGGCAGCCCCAGTGTAGTTGCCAATATTGACTATCGGGATTCCTTTAAATATCATGTGGAAAACGATAATGATATTACAATAATTTACCGCCAGCTTGATGTTTTCCGCCGTGATACAACTTATACAGTAATCAACACTGATGATAATGATCGCATTATTGACATGAAGGTTAATCCAAAAGAAAATTTTTATAAGAAGATCTCTCTTCAGCGCTATATAATGAAAAAGGACCTTCTTTTAGATATTATTGATGAATGTATTTCTAAGGGAGAATGGGATTTTGTCAAAAATGCAATTATTGGTAATCTTGACAAGTTAAAAGTTTATGGTTATCCTTTTCGATCCTATGCTGCTGTAATTAATTCGATTAATGGATATTATAAAAGCAATCTAGAGCTCTTAAAACCAAATGTCTGGCAGGACCTCTTTTTAAAAAACGGCCCAATTTATACCAAACCAAAAGATGAAGCTCCAACAGCTTACAAAAATGGGGTGAATGCCCGCAATATTCTGGCTGCAAATGGCTGTTTAATCAAGGGTGAAGTCAAAAATAGTGTTTTATTTAGAGGAGTTAAGGTCCAGCCTGGTGCAGTTATTAAAAATTCTGTAATTATGCAGAAATCAGAAATTGGAGCCAATGCCCACCTAGAAAATGTAATTCTAGATAAGGGGGTTCAGATAACTGCTGATAAATCACTTAAAGGAGATACAAATTTACCAATGATCATTGCTAAAAATACCATAGTTTAAGCCAGGAAGATAGATCAGAAACTAAAAGGCATGAGAGTTGATTTCCCATGCCTTTTTTCTGATCATAATTAAATTTTAAAGTTATTTTAATCCTTTTATCCACTCTCTTCTCTTAATCAGGCAGCCTGATCATCCTCTAATTCCAGGAGATAATCGTCCTTTTCTTTGACAATTACTCCAGCCAGTACAACTAAAGCAATTAAGTTTGGTGCTGCCATCAAACCATTTAGCGTATCAGCTAAAAGCCAGATTGGCTCTAATGCTCCTATTGCTCCAACAAAAAGCAAAATTACAAAAACCAGACGATAGGGTTTTACAATTTTTTTACCA
>JBNJEB010000113.1:0-4921 GCA_051745425.1 Bacillota bacterium | reverse complement strand
TCGAATCTCTCTGCATCAAGCCAGTAGGGACTGCCCTCATTAAAAATGTAACCGCCATTCTCACTGAAAATATAGTTCCCCTCTCTATTCCTGATATCTTTCCTGAGCCTGTATATCAGGGCCCTCAACGCCTGATGGGGGTCTGTATTCTCAGTTAAATTCAATTCCTGAAACAACTTATTATCATAGACCACCTCACCTTTATTAAAGAGTAAAATTAAGAATAGTTTCCACCTTTTATTAATTTTATTGCCAAGTCCAGAAAAAATAACTTCTTCTCCCTTTTTAACTAAAAGTTCTCCCAGGGAATTAATATATAATTTTTCATATCCAGGAACCATATTATTTTCCTTCCCTACTTATATTAGTGTAGTTTTAACCTGGTTTTGTGACATCTTTAGAGCGATTTTTTCCAATAATTTTTTTCAGGCAAAACTTTTTCTGAGGCAGCGTAAAATCTGGCCTCGTCTATCATGCTGTAAATCTTCTCATATTCCTCGCCAATATTAAAATCTTCAACCTCATCCTTTATCCTGCAGTTACAGTCACCGTCAGGATTATATAATGTACACTGATCACTTAGAAATTTTCTGATCTTCTTGCGAGATCTTGAAACTATCTTTCTTACAGTCACCTCTTTTTTATCTAAAACTTCGGCAATATCCTCATAAGTAAGCTCGGCTCCATCTCTTAATATGTAGGCAATTTTCTTTTCTGGTCTTAAACACTGGAGAACAGCAGTCAGGCAGCGGTCACACTGCTCCTTCAGCCAGAGCTTACCATCATAATCGATCTCTTCAGGGATTCTGACATCAGGACCATCAAAACAATGCTTTAAAAAATTTTCATCATACAGTCTTTTATTAGGCCAGTACTTACTGATTACCCGGTAGGCTATTTTATAAATCCAGGTTGAAATTTTGGACTCCCCTCTAAAACTATCCAGACTCTTAATAACCTCATACCAGACTTCCTGGGCAGCCTCCTCAGCAATATGGCTGTCAGGAATCATTCTGTAGGATAAACTGGAAACCATTGGCCCATACTTCTCCACCAACACTTCAGTGTTTAGCTCTCCACAATCTGACAGCTTTTCAGTGGTCAGCTCATCACAATCTGAATTTGCCATTATTTTTCACCTCTAGAATTTAGTCCTGCTAATATTTGGAACCTATAAATATAGTTCTAGAGATATAAAATTTCTCCTTCATGAAAAGAATAAATTAACTCAAAAACTTAATATTTATCCTAAAAGATTATAAAAGACAGTAAAGAAATGAAATATGCTTCCACCCAGCACAAAGATATGCCAGATGGCATGATTATATTTCAAATTTTTCTTAACATAAAAGATAGTACCAACTGTATATGAGAGACCTCCAATAAATAAAAAGATTAAACTGGCTGTCGGCAGATTATAAATTAGATCCCGAATAACTAAAATACTTAGCCAGCCCATCACCAGATAAAGCACCAGTGAGATCCTTTTAATTTTTTCAAAACAGATAATATTTAAGGTTATCCCCAGGATGGCTATTGCCCAGACAGCAATAAAGACAATTCTGGACCAGAGCCCATCTAATGTGGCCAGGGTTATCGGGGTATAGGTCCCTGCTATCAAAAGATAAATTGCTGAGTGATCAATAATCCTGAAGACATATTTAGCCTTCCCTTGAGGAAAGCTGTGATAGAGGGTCGAAGCCAGATATAATATTATTAAGGTGGTTCCATATATACTATAGGATAAAATATGCCTGAATTCACCATAGAGATTGGCCATCACTACCAGCACTCCAGTAGCTGCCATGGCCATCCCCAGGCCAACCCCGTGCAGTACTGCATTTACCAGTTCTTCTTCATAGGTATCTGCATAATCATCTGCCATCTATTTCAACCCCTTTTCCAATCATTTAATTATATTTATTATAACACAGATTTAAAGTAATATTAATAAAACTTGACATAGCTACTACCTTTTATGTAAGATTAAACTATATGATTAAACTAACCAGGAGGCAAGCCAATGATAATTAATTCAGGAGAAGGTCTGATCGGCCAGACCCCGGTTATCAAACTAAATAAATTAATACCTGCCGAACTGCCTGATTTCTATCTGAAGTTAGAGTATCTTAATCCTGCCGGTAGCATCAAGGATCGGCCTGCCTATGAGATGCTTAAAGCTGCGGAAAGAGCAGGCCAGCTGCCTGCAGGTGGCGGCGGGCTGGTTCTGGAAGCTTCAAGCGGCAATACCGGGATTGGTCTGGCCAGAGCGGCAGCCATTCTAGGCCACAGGGCAATTATTGTCCTTCCGGGAAAAGCAAGCAAAGAACGGCGCCAGCTCATGGCTGCCTTTGGAGCTGAAGTAATCATCTCTCCAGCAGAACAGGGCATGAAAGGTGCCTATGAGCTCTGCCAGGACCTTCAAAAGGATTATCCAGATGCCTTCAGGCCAGATCAATTCAGTAATCAGGCCAATCCAGAAGCCCACCGGAAGACAACAGGACCGGAGATCTTTGCCAGTTTCGGCCAGGATTTAGATCTTTTGATTACATCCTGTGGCACCGGTGGCACTTTAACCGGTACCGGTAGCTATTTAAAAGAAAGGATTCCAGCGCTTAAGCTTTTTACCTATGAATCAATCTCTGCCCCTTTCTTAAGTCAGGGTAAAGAGGGCAGTCATAATATTCCAGGCACCGGCCCAGGCTTTGTGCCAGATATTTTAAACCAGGACCTTTATGATAAGATTCTATTGCTTGATGAAGATGATGTCTATGCTATTCAGCAGCAACTGGCAGTCCAGGAAGGGCTTTTCCTCGGGCCATCATCTGCTGCCGGTGTCGTTACCGGCCTGACAGTTGCAGAAGAATTTCCGGCAGATGCTAAATTTCTGATCATCGCACCTGATGGCGGAGAGCGCTATCTCTCAGATCTTTTCCCTGATGGTTCTGAATAAATTTAAATAAATTAAAAAGACCTCTGGAACAGCTCAGCTAAAAGCTGTCCAGAGGTCATTAGTTTATATATATCTAATCAATATTTAGTTTAATCGGCACCTTCAGCTGCCAATTTCTCATCTTCTTCTGTCCACTCAGCAAAACTAATTCCAAGATAACCATAAGCTATCGAAATAATTGGAGTCAACCAATTAAAGAATGCAAATGGTGCATAAACCAGCGGATTAATCCCTAAAACACCATACATAAAGGCACCGCAGGTATTCCAGGGAATAAGTGGCGATGTAACAGTACCTGATGATTCAGCAATCCGGGAAAGGTTCTTCGGATGGGCCCCGACTTCCTTAAAGGCATGACTGAACATCCTGGCTGGTAGTATTATTGATAAATACTGATCAGCAGTCACCAGATTAAGAAAGATAGCTGTAAGATGGGTGACCAATGAAATATGTCCATAGGTTTGAGCCTTTTTCAAGATACTCTCTAAAATAACTGCCAGGAATCCACAATTTTCAAGAATTCCACCTAAACTTAAGGCAGCCAGAATCAGAGATATTGTCCACATCATTCCGTCCAGACCTCCAGCATTTAAGAGGTCATCTACATGTCCAACACCAGTCTCAATAGAATAACCATAATGCATTGTATCAAGTACAGCACCAAGGCCTGCTCCCTGAGTTATCATTGCTGTAAGGCCACCAATGATTGCACCACCAATAAGAGCAGGAATCGGAGGAACTTTAAAGATAATCATAACAATAATAAGTAATGGAACCAGCATTAGAAGTGGACTTATCCAGAAGTTTGCTGATAAAGTAGATGTAATCTCCTGAATAGCTCCAACATCAAGTTCCTGACCTGCATATCTCATACCGATAATCGCATATAAGACTAAAGTTATTGTAAATGCAGGAACACTTACCATTAACATATGTCTGATATGTTCGAAAACATCTGTATTTCCTGCTGCACCAGGAGCCAGATTAGTCGTGTCAGATAGCGGTGAAATCTTATCTCCAAGATAAGCACCTGAAATAATTGCTCCACCAACTAATCCTGGTGAGATTCCCAGACCTGAACCAATTCCAACTAAAGCTACACCAATTGTACCTGCTGTTGACCAGGAACTACCAACAAATAATGCAACTATAGCTGTCATAATTGCAGCTGCAACTAAAAAGATCTGTGGTGATAATATCTGTAAACCATAATAGATCATAGTTGGCACAATTCCACTCTGAATCCAGGAACCTATTAACATACCAACTATCATTAAAATTATAACAGCCTGTAATCCAGTTCTAATTCCATCAAAGATGCCCTGTTCAATTAAGTCCCAGTTAATTCCAATCTTAACTGCAATTAAAGCTGTAAAAGCTGCAGAAAGAATAATTGGAATGTGAGGATCAATCTCCAGAACTATTATGCTGAGACTAAGAGCTGCAACCAGAAATAGAATTGGAATTAAAGCTTCAGTGATCGTCGGCATTCTCGGTAAATCTTCATACTCTTTACTCTTTTCGTTTGCCATTAATTTTAACCTCCTAAGATATAATTAAATATAAAATAAGTTGAAATAAAAATTTAAAGAATATTATCATATGTTATTATAGTAATAATAACTCAATTAATCAAGTTATAAAAATTGTCTGAGAACTCTAAAAATAGAATTAGCTTTATTTACTACCCACTAAGGTAGTTATGCTATTAATATTACCTTCTTAGAGTATATATTAAATAAAATTAAAAATATTAAATTTAAAAACTTAGCTGGCAGCAATTAGCCACCAGCTTTATATTTAATAATTATTACTTATCTCTTCAAATAAAGCTTCCATCCTCTTATAATGAGAACCTTCCCAGTAGATCTTATTGCATTCCTGACAGATCTTAAACTGCTCAAAGTATTTCTTTGTCTTTGGCTCAAGCCGCTCAATTATCTCTTGTTTATCGACCTCAACTAATTT
>JBNJEB010000112.1:0-4984 GCA_051745425.1 Bacillota bacterium | reverse complement strand
TGCACAGACTGAAAGTGAATTAAATGATTATGGTTATGTGCAGATGGTTGATTATCAGCCTGCTCCTTTAGAGGATGAAAACACTGAGGAGGAAACTGAGCTAACTGAAGAGGCAGAAGAAGAAAATTTAGAAGAAATAGAAGAAGAACCGGAAGTTGAAGAAGAAGCTGAGCCTGAGCCTGAACCAGAAGAACCGGAAGCCGAACCCGAAGAAGAGGTATCAGAACCGGAACCAGATCCAGAACCTGAACCAGAGCCAGAAATAGAAGAAGCTGAAGAAGAAGCAGAACCAGAAGCAGAACCAGAACCGGAACCGGAAGAAGCTGAGGAAGTTGAAGAGTCTGAACCTGAACCGGAGCCTGAACCCGAAGAAACAGAACCGGAGCCCGAACCTGAGCCTGAGCCAGAAGAAAGTACAGATGAAGCTGAAGAAGAGCTGATAGCAAGTGAAGAAAGTGAAAGTGAAGTCGAAGTTGCTCAGGAAGAAGATTCTGAGGCGGAAGCTGAAGAAGAAGCTGAAGAAGCTGATGAAGGCACTGACACAGAGCAGGAAAGTGAAGAAGAAAATATAGAAGAGAGTACAGAAGATAATATTGAAGAATCTGAAGAAGCTGCAGAAAGCGAAGAGACCGAAGAAGCTGCAGAAGAAAGTACTGAAGATAGCAATGCTCAAGAGCAGGAGGAAGAAGAAGTTAATCCTCCCCCACCACCAACCTCTGGAGATCTAATTGGTTTAATTGAGCCTCCAACTTTCCCAAAAGATTTAGTTGGAAGCCGTTCAGAAGGTACTGTTAGCTTGATGGTTGAACTTTCACCTGGTGGTTCGGTTAATAATATTGAAGTTGTAGAATCTTCTGGATATGATTCTATGGATAGAGTTGCCCAGCTCACTTTAGAACACGGCTGGGAATTCAAAGAATACCAGAGAGCATATAGAATACCTGTTTCAGTAAGATATTTTATAGATGAATCTGATAACAGCCAGGTAGAGGTAGATATCGGCGAAGTTGAATTTATTTCTGGAGGTGAGTGAGAGTAAATGTACAAATATAAAAAGATAATATTAATTGCGCTGCTTTTGCTTTTAACTTTTAATATTAATGCGGCAGCCCAGGATGATTTTTTTGAAAGCGAAGATGAAAATAATAATCTGCGTTTTGGAAATGAATATATAGTAATTGTAGTCAACCAGAATGATAATTCACAGGGGAGATTTGCAGTAGAAACAACAGGGGGTGCTCCTGCGAGGGAAAATGATGACAATAAACCATTAATTTACGGACGTCCTAATCCCTGGACCTCCTATACCTCACTCTGGATTAATGAAGAAAAATATGTATTCGGAGGTAAAACAGAAAGAAGAGCAGGTGATAATGCAAAATATGGTGAGGTGATTCAGGAGCCAACTGTTGAGGATAATAAAATTATTACCAAAACTCGTTTTGATGATATTGTTGTTGAGCAAATTCTATCAATAGTTAAGAGTTCAACTACTGGACTTGCAGATAGTGCTCAAATACAGTACAGGATTATCAATGAAGGTGATGAGGATGAAAAAGTTGGTTTAAGAGTAATGCTGGACACTATGCTGGGAGAAAATGATGGTGCTCCCTTCCGTTTAGGTGAAGATACGATTTCTACTGATAAATTATACTATGACAAACAGCTTGATGATTTCTGGCAGGCTTTTGACAGTGTATCAAATCCTCAGGTTACATCACAGGGATCATTTATCGGTCCTGATGTAAGTACACCAGATAGAGTTTATTTTTCTGACTGGGGCAGTCTGGCTGATGGTGTCTGGGATTTTGATTTTAATCCCGGCCAGGAATTTGTTCGTAAAGGAGAATATGAAATTGATAGTGCTATGGCAATGTACTGGGTACCCGAAAAAATTGAAGCTGGTGAAACTAAAACCTATATTACTAAATATGGTTTAGGTGGAATCACAATTGTTCCTGGTATTTTATCTTTAGGTGTTACTTCACCTGCAGAGGTTACTTTAGATGAAAATAATCAGAGTTTTCCTGTAGTAGCCTACCTGGAAAACACCTCTGAAATTAATGCTCGTAATGTTTCAATAAATATTGAGCTGCCTGAAGGCTTTAGTGCTGAAGAGTCAGCTAGAGATCTTGGTGATATGGAGCCTGAAGATATTTCACAGATAACATGGAATGTGAGAGCTGATAACAGAGATAATTTACCGGAAGAAATGACCTATCGGGTAATTGTAGATGCTGATAATACTGATTCCAATGAAGTAGAAAGAAAGGTGGAATTTATAGGCCCACCAGAACTAAATGCTAATATTACTTTAATGGAAGATGTGGAGTCTGTTGATGGAAGATTAGAACCAAATCCATTTAGAGTCCAGGCTGAGATTAATAATTCAGGAGAAAGCTCTCTCTATGGTGTAGAAGCAGAGCTGATTTTACCGCCTGGTTTAGTTACAGCCAGCAGCGAAAAGGCTAAGAAAAATTTAGGTAACCTAAAAAATGGAGAAAGAATAACTATAAACTGGGCAATTGAGGCCCTAAGAGTTGATGGAACCTTACCCTTTGCTCTTAAAGTGACCGGTTTAAATGATTATCAAAAAACCATTGTAGAAGAAATTGATTTACCGGAATTAATGCCGCTTATTTTGCTTAAAGAAACCAAAGGTCAGCGTGATGAAGATTATTTAGCAGTTGATATTGTAGGTGCTAATATAGCTGAAGCAGAAAATATTAGTTTTGAGCTCAATTACAATAGTGAAAATTTATTATTGACCCATGTTTCGCGTGGTGATTTCTTTGTCGGAGATAATAACTTACTT
Source organism: Bacillota bacterium (assembly GCA_051745425.1). Taxonomy (GTDB): domain Bacteria; phylum Bacillota; class Halanaerobiia; order Halanaerobiales; family Halarsenatibacteraceae; genus Halonatronomonas. The sequence continues at coordinate 2,169 of JBNJEB010000112.1, read as the reverse complement.
CCTTTTAATAGACCTGATACATCGGAAGCCAATAAAGTTATCTTTGATCAGGAATTTCCATTTAATAGATCAAATGGCGTTATTGCAACAGTACACTTTAAGATTAAAGGAGATAATCCGGGCAGTATTAGTCTTGAGAATTTAGAAGCAGTAAATGGACAGGGAGATCCCTTTCAAATTGAAATTAGAAATATTCTAGAGGAGGAAAATTAAATGTTAAAAAATACAACTATTATTTCTTTAACTATTTTAGTTTTATTAATGTTTACCACAGGTGTATTTGCCCAGCAGTTTGATGATGTTCCGAGAGATCACTGGGCTTATGATAGTGTGCAGACTCTGGCTGAAAGGGGATATTTAAGCCTTTATTCCGGTGAAGATTTTAACGGAGAAGAAGCCTTAACCAGATATGAAATGGCTGAAATTATTGCCAATGTATTAGATAATACAGTTGGAGGTACCTCTGCAGAAAACCTTTCTGAAGAAGATGTTGATGTAATTAGAGAACTCTCCTTAGAGTTTAGAGATGAGCTGGTTACAGTTGCAGAAAGACAGAAAGATTTTGAAGAGAGATTAAATAGTATAGAAGATAATAATCAAATACAGAATGAAGATATATCCAATATAAATGTTGAATTAGCTGAAATGAAAGAGGATGTTGAAAAAGTTTCTAATCTAGAAGCAAGTGTCAGTGAAATTGACAGCCAAATTGCAAGTTTGGAAGAAGAATTAACTGCTGTTAAGGAAGAAGGAGTTTCTGATGAAAAACTGCAGGACCTTGAAGATAACCAGAGTGTGAATATGACAAGAATAGAAGAATTAGAAAATAGAATTGATGAGCTGGAAGGTGAAAGAGCTGCTGCAGAAGAGGATTCAGCTGGTGGTTCAATTAATACAGGCTATATATTAGGTGGTCTAGCCTTATTAGCATTACTTCTTTAAAAATTAGACTCTAAATAAGATATATGCTCAATATAATATAAGAGGAGAATATTCTATGCAGAAGATAAAATTTAAAAAAATAATTCTGGTATTAACTTTAATTATGTTATTAAATACAACATTTTTACCTTATATAACAGACTCTGCTGAAGTTAAAGCTTCTTCAATTGAGAAAGATGATATTTATACAGGCCTGGGATTAATGTTTTTGTTGGTTGTTCTGGGTGGTGGTAATGATAATCAGCAGGAAGTTTCTGAAGTTGAAGAAGATGAATTTTATAGTTATCAAAATTTCAGTTCAGAAGAAATTAAAATTCTGGCCAGTATAATTAATGCCGAGGCTCGTGGTGAAAGTTATAGAGGTAAAGTTGCTGTAGGAGCAGTTATAATCAATAGAGTTTATCATCCATCATTTCCAAATACAATAAAAGAAGTTGTTTATCAATCAGGGCAGTTTACTCCTGTAGAAAATGGAATGATTAATCTATCTCCAAACAGCGATTCTTTTCAGGCAGCTTATGATGCTGTAAAAGGAGAAGATCCGAGTCAGGGAAGTCTGTATTTTTATAATCCTGAAAAATCAAAAAATCCCAGCTTCTTTGCTAAAAGGAAAAAAGTTGCAACTATTGGCAATCATGTTTTCTTGAAATAAAAAAAGACCTCAGAGCAGCAGTCAGTCTGTTCTGAGGTTTTTCTATTTAAAATTATTTATTTAACTTCAACTATTTTTTCTACAGCTGTAATTTTTTCGAACTCAAGTTCTTTAGTAACCTGATACATATTACCTCCCGGTGAGGTTTCTGGTATATCATTAACCTTAACTTCATTTATTTCTCCATTTTTAGCAGCAATTAATATTTTATCATCTTTAGCTGCTTTAACTGCTCCAGCTAATTTATATTTTGTGTTGGAAAAAATCCTTATTCCCTTACCATTTCTTTTCTGAGCTCTAAAGCTGTTCAACTTAATTTTATTTGCTCTACCATTTTCAGTGATGGAGATTAAATAATCATTTTGATTAAAAGTACTAAAATAGAGCACCTGATCATTCTGGCTTAGATTAATTGCCTTACTGCCGAGTGTATTGCGGCCGGTAGTGGAGAAAGTATCTCCGCTGAATCTAATTAAATAACCGTTTTTGCTAACTACAATTAAGTCTTCTTCAGCATCAGTTTTTTCAACATTGATCAGCTGATCATCATCTAATTTTATTGCTCTAATGTGGCT
>JBNJEB010000111.1:0-5070 GCA_051745425.1 Bacillota bacterium | reverse complement strand
TTTTGCTTTAAAGATAATTTTATAATATAATAGATTGCGCAGGAAGATATTGATAGAATATTGGCGGTGAATATATTGGAAAGATTACCTGAAACAAGATTAATAGATTTTAAGATAGAATATTATTGTGAATTAAATTCTACTAATAAATATATTAAAAATTTAGCTAGTAATGAAAAAGAGGAAGGTCTTGTGATAGTTGCTGAAAAACAGCTTAAAGGTAGAGGCAGGAAGGGGAATGACTGGTATTCTCCAGCCGGTACTGGACTTTATTTCTCTATTTTTCTGAGGCCTGGGATTTCTATAGAAGATTTATCAAAAATAAATATGATTATTGCCTTAGCATTATATAATGTTTTAAAAAAGGATTATCCAGTGAAGATGAAATGGCCAAATGATATTTATTTAGATGATAAGAAGATAGCCGGGATTTTGATAGAATCAAATATTGAAGGGGAATCGATTAAAGAGGTTATAGTTGGAGTGGGCTGTAATACCAATCAAAAAAGTTTTCCTGATGAATTAAATAAAAAGGCAGGTTCACTTTTTTTATACAGTGGGAAAGTTATTGATAATAAAGAATTGCTGATTAAGATATTAATTGAATTTGATAAATTATATTCAGAGTTTATTATAGATGAGGCTGATTATCTTGAAAAGTGGAAGCATGAGCTTGGAATAATTGGCCAGGAAATAAAAGTCAAGTCTGATAGTGCTGTTATTAAAGGAAGAGTAGCAGATATTGATGGCCAGGGTAATTTGATCCTGGTACAAGGTAACGGAGATAAGAAGGTTGTATCTTCAGGAGATGTGTCTGTACTGGAGGGAGGTTATAGAAATTGATATTAACTCTTGATGTAGGCAATAGTAATATATTTATTGGATTATATAGTGATGGTCAATTATTAAATGACTGGCGGATTGCAACTGATAAAGATAAGACATCAGATGAACATGGGGTTGTTTTGATGAACCTGTTCATTTCTGCAGGTTATAATCTTGAAGAAGTTGAGAGTATAATTATATCTTCAGTCGTCCCGACTGTGATGAGGTCTTTAAAAGAGATGACTGGAAAGTATTTTGATGCGAATCTTTTAACTGTCGGTCCAGGAATTAAGACTGGCATTAATATAAGAACTGATAACCCGAGAGAGGTTGGCTCAGATAGAATAGTTAACGCAATTGCTGCTAAAGCTAAATATTCTCCTCCCTTGATAATAGTTGATTTTGGTACAGCAACTACTATCTGTGCTGTTTCTGCAGATGGTTGTTATCTTGGTGGGGCTATAGCTCCTGGGGTTGAGATTTCTACAGAAGCATTATTTAATAAAGCTGATAAGCTTCCTAAAATAGAGCTTATAAAACCTTCAAAAACTATCGGTAAGAATACCGAAGATAGTCTTAAATCCGGGATATATTTTGGTTTTATTGGCCAGGTTGAGGGTTTAATTGCAAGATTCAAGGAAGAACTTGGTGAAAATGCTATGGTTATTGGGACTGGTGGTTTAGTAAAAGAGATAGGATATGAAATAGAAGAAATTGATATTATTGACGAGTATTTAACTCTAGATGGATTATATCATTTAGCTAAAATTAATGGTTTGACAGGTGATAATAATGATTAATATTGGCGGCTTAAAGGTAGAATCAAGGGTTTTTACTGCTCCAATGGCTGGAGTAACTGATTACCCATATAGACAGGTCTTAAGGGAACTAGGTGCAGAGTTAGTATTTACTGAAATGGTTAGTTCCATGGGTTTATTACAGGGGAATCAAAATACCCATGACCTGGTTGAATTTGATCGCCAGGAAGGTTTAATTGGAGTTCAGATTTTTGGCGATGACCCTGCTGTTGTTGCTGATGCAGCAGCCAGGGTAGAGGAAGAATATCAACCTGATTTAATTGATTTAAATTTTGGTTGCCCGGCACCTAAAATAGTCAAAAATGGTGCAGGCTCGGCTTTAATGCGGGAACCAGATAAGATCTATAAATTAGTCTCCAGGACTGTTGAAAGCTGCGATATACCTGTTACTGTTAAGATTCGTAAAGGCTGGGATGATAATTACTTGACTGGGCTTGAAGTTGCCAGGGCTGCAGAAGAAGCAGGGGCAGCTTTATTAACTGTTCATGGCCGGACAAGGGAAGAATTTTATTCAGGTGAAGCCGACTGGTCAATAATCTCCGAAATAGCCGCTGGGCTGGAGATACCTGTGATAGGGAATGGTGATATTTTTTCTGCAGAAGCTGCTATGGATATGGTCAATAAGACTGGTGTAGATGGAGTAATGGTCGCCAGGGGAATTCAGGGTTATCCCTGGCTGGTTCAAGAGATAGATTGTTATTTTAAAGAAGGAATTAAAATAGACAGCCCGAATTATAAAGAGAGAATTGAAATGGCAATTAAACATCTGGAGATGGCTGTTTCTTATTATGGCGAGGATTCAGCAGTTCCTCTGATGAGGAAACATCTCGCCTGGTATATTAAAGGTATGCCATATTCAGCCCGTCAGAGAGAAAAAATAAATTCAATTTCTGATAAGAAGAGATTGCTCGATTCTTTATATGAGTATTTAAACTTGATTTCAGACAATTAAATTTTATGGTTAAGCTTAGAATTCTTGACATATATTATTTATTGACTTATAATAAAAACTAATTGTTAATTGATGTTTTGGAATTATTTATTAAGTTTTTAATTTAAAATGAATATATAAAGGAGCTATTACTATGTCAGACGAAATTCTTATTACCGAAGAAGGTTATGAAAATTTAGAGGAAGAGTTGGAGCATTTAGTTAAGGTTGAAAGAAGAGAAGTGGCAAAAAGAATTAAAACTGCCAGAGATTTTGGTGACATCAGTGAGAATTCTGAATATGATGAAGCTAAAAATGAGCAGGCTTTTATTGAAGGCCGGATTAAAAAGATTGAAAAGACTCTGGCTAATGCAAGGGTTATAAAAAAAGATGAGATTGACGAGCATACAGTCAATTTAGGTACAACAGTTGAGCTTAAAGATTTAAATAATGATGAACTTTTCACTTATGAGATAGTTGGCTCGGCTGAGGCTGATCCTTTAGAATGCAGAATATCTAATGAATCTCCAATAGGCAAGGCTATTTTAGGTAAATCTATTGGTGATGAGGTTGAGGTTCATACTCCAGGTGGAGTATCTGAATATAAGATTTTATCAATTAAAAAAGCTTAATTGAAGGAGTGCTATAGGATGGAAGAAACTAATGATATTAATAAATTAATGGCTGAAAGGCTTAATCATCTAGAGGAATTAAAGGAGTCAGGTATTGATCCCTTTGGTTCTAAATACGAGGTTGAAAATAAAGCAGAAGAGATTCTGGATAACTTTGAAGAATATGAAGATAAAAAAGTGAAATTAGCCGGTAGATTAATGGCGATTAGAACTCATGGTAAAGCAAGTTTTGCTGATATTCAGGATGTAACAGGAAGAATTCAGTTATTTCTAAAATATAATTTGCTTGGTGAAGAGAAATATGAGTTCTTTCAGGACCTTGATATTGGGGATATAATCGGGGTTGAAGGTGAAGTTTTTAAGACTAATAGAGGCGAGATTTCTATTAGGGTGACTGACTTTGAGTTTTTAACTAAGTCTTTAAGACCTTTACCAGAAAAGTTTCATGGCTTAAAAGATAAAGAATTAAGATATCGTCAGAGATATTTAGATCTGATAGTCAATCCTGAAGTTAAGGATACTTTTATAAAAAGAAGTCAGATCATAAGTCATATTAGGTCTTATCTAGAAAAGAAAGGTTTCCTTGAAGTTGAGACACCAATGATGCATCCAATAGTCGGGGGGGCAAATGCAAGACCATTTGTAACTCATCATAATGCACTGGATATAGATTTGTATTTAAGAATTGCTCCTGAATTGTATTTGAAGAGGTTAATTGTTGGGGGTCTTGAAAAAGTCTTTGAAATAAATCGTAATTTCAGGAATGAAGGAATGTCTTATAAACATAATCCTGAATTTACCATGCTAGAACTTTATCAGGCTCAGGCTGATTATCATGATATGATGGAATTAACAGAAAATATGGTTAATTATGTTGCTGAAAAAGTATTAGGAACTACTGAGATTGTATATGAAGAAACTGAAATTGATCTCTCTGCTCCCTGGAAAAGGATGACAATGGTAGAAGCTGTCAAGGAATACACAGGAGTTGATTTTGCTGAAGTTGCTGATAATGAAGAAGCAATTGCTGAAGCTGAAAACTTAGGTATTGAGATTGAAGATCCATTAAGTAAAGGCGAGATTCTTAATTTAATCTTTGAAGAGCGAGTTGAAGATAAATTAGTTCAGCCGGTCTTTATTCATGATTACCCAATAGAGGTTTCTCCACTTGCTAAGAAGATAGAAGATAATCCAGAATTCACTTATAGATTCGAGCCATTTATATATGGCAGGGAGATCGGCAATGCATTTACTGAGTTAAATGATCCAATAGATCAAAAAGAACGTTTTTCTGATCAGGTCTCTAAAAGAGAGGCTGGAGATGATGAGGCTCAGATGATGGATGAAGATTATGTTAAAGCTCTAGAGTATGGGATGCCACCTACTGGCGGATTAGGAATTGGAATAGATAGACTGGTTATGTTTTTAACTGATTCCTCATCAATTAAAGATGTAATATTATTTCCAACTATGAGACCAGAGAATTAAGAAATATAGTATTATAAATCGGATCTACCTCTAAAAAATGGGGTAGGTCTATTATTTTTATTAGGGGGGCTATCGATGTATGAATTAAAAGTTGAGAGTAAAATGAGATCTGAGTTAATTGATATAACAGATCAGATAGAAAAATTACTGGAAGAAAAAGGTGTAGAGGATTCTTTTGTATATATTTTTTGTCCTCATACAACTGCCGGGCTTATAATTAATGAAGGTTATGATGAAGCTGTATCAAGGGATTTTATTAATACCATGAATGATTTAGTTCCCTGGAATAATAATTATAAACATCTTGAAGGCAATTCGGCAGCTCATATTAAAAGTATTTTAACTGGGTGCAGCCTGACTTTATATTATAGTGATAC
>JBNJEB010000110.1:0-5123 GCA_051745425.1 Bacillota bacterium | reverse complement strand
CCTCCCTGATTCTTCCCCTTGGTTTACAGCGTTTTTCTTCACCATTATCTAAATGGACAAATACAAAACCACCAATCATTCTATTGATAGTACCCTTTAACTTGATTTTAAAACTCCTCCTTTAGATAATCATCTAATTAATTCATCAAAGATAAGTTCATCTTCTCTATATAGCAAATATCTTGTTGTCCCATAACTTTCAATCTCAATCTCAACTTTTTCACCAGGTTCAACCTGATCTCTCCAGGCCATATCAATCCCGGCATCATCTTCAATCATCAGTCTATATGAAGCTACCTCATCTCCAGAACCAGTAAAACTAATAGTTCTGTTTTTGATCCGACTATCATCTAACTCTTCCTCATCAAGCCGGCCCTGAACAATATTGCCCTGACTAATAAAAAGATCCACCTCTTCACCGAGAGAATGTTGATCACCAATTTCAGGAGCAGTTGCTATAACTTTATTCTGTTCAAATTCATCAGAGAATACATAATCAGTTTCACCTACACTAAACCCTAAATTTTCCAACTCGATTCTGGCCTGTCTGACCGACATACCAGTTATATCAGGAATCTCCTTTTTTTCCGAGCCAGCGCTTAAAACTAGATTGATACTTCTGGTCACTTTAATATTTTCACCGGCTTCTGGGTCCTGAGAATAAATACTGCCTTCATCTATTTCAGAACTAAATTTTTCTTCTTCAGCAATAGTATAATCAAAACCAGATTCTTCAAGAATCTCTGTAGCTTCTTCAACCTCTACCCCGGTAACGTCAGGAACTTCAGCAACAGGTACATTCATTATTCTATTATATGCAAAAACAAATCCACCTATCAAAATAATTAACAAAGCTATTCCAAGTAAGGTATATAATAAAGGTTTTCTTAATTTTAATGATGATTTTTTCTTATCAGACTTATTATTTTTTTGCTTATCTCCATTTTTAACAGTTTTAGTTTTTTTGTTAGCAGAAACTTCTTTAATTTTATGCTCATCTACTTCTTTATAATTATGAATTTTTGTTCTTTCAAATTTATCTTTATTTTTTTGATTCTTATTATCTCTTCTTATCTTATTTATATTGGCCATAGCCTGAAGGATTTCTTCTCTCATTTCAAGTGCAGAAGAAAACCTATTATCTGGATCTTTAGCTAAAGCCTTTTTAATAAGCTTATTAACTTCTTCTGGAATTGATTTGTTATAATCAGTAAGGTCTGGGACAGGTTCTTTTATATGTTTTAAAGCAACAGATACAGCAGTTTCTCCTGTAAAGGGTACCTTTCCTGTTAACATCTCAAAAAGCACTATCCCCAGGGAATAAATATCTGTAAAGGGAGTAATCTCTCCGCCTTTAGCCTGTTCAGGAGAAAAATAATGGGCGCTCCCGACTACAGAACTGGTCATATCGAGGGTAACTGTTGAACTGACTGCCCTGGCAATACCAAAATCAGTAACTTTTACCTGATTTTCCGGAGTTACAATAATATTATGAGGCTTAATATCACAATGAACAATATCGCTTTCATGGGCAACATGTAATGCCGCAGCAATCTGCGAGGCAATATCTAAGGCTTCAATAATAGGAAGTTTATTTCTAGCATCAATTATCTCTTTTAAATTCTGACCAATGATATTCTCCATAACCAGGTAATGATAATTATCAGTCTGCCCTATATCATAAATATTAACAACATTAGGATGAGATATTCTGGCAACTGCCCTGGCCTCATGACGAATTTTTTTAATAAACTCCTCATCAGAAGCATATTCAGGTCTTAGCATTTTTAGAGCAACCTGACGATCAAGCATGATATCAGTAGCTTCATAAACTACAGCCATTCCACCTCTGCCTAATTCTTTATTTATTTCATATCTATTTTTAATTACTTTATCCAAAAAAATTCACCTCTAAACTTCCTTAATCAAACAAGAAATAAAAGTAATATTATCATTACCGCCAGCATCAAGTGCCTCAGTTAATAATTTATCATTTATCTCTTCAATTTTAGGATAATAATCAGAAATTATTAACTCAATCTTCTTTTCTCTGATCATATCTGTCAAACCATCACTACAGACCAGTATATAATCACCTGAATTAAGTTCAATCCTGCCAGTATCTAAATCCAAATTTCTTTCCAGACCAATCGCCTGAGTTAAAATATTTCTTTTGGGGTGATTAAAGGCTTCATCTGCAGTAATTTTTCCTTTTTTAATAAGTTGATTAACATAAGAATGGTCTGTAGAAATCTTTTTTAATTTTGAATTTCTATATAAATATATTCTACTGTCACCTACATGACCATAATATAAAATATCATCACAGATCAAACAGAGAGATAATGTAGTTCCCATGCCTTTAAGAGAGATGTTATCTAAACCTTTATTAATAATCTTATTATTTATCTTGCTAAAAATATTATTGAAATAATCATTGTAATTATCATTGCAAGCAAAATCCATTTGCTCGATCATTTCTATAGCAGTCTTACTGGCAATCGCTCCTCCTTTATGACCGCCCATACCATCTGCTACTGCAAGCAAATTATTATAATTTAGCTCTACTAGATAAGAATCTTCATTTTTATCTCTAAAGTTTCCTCTATCAGTTAATCCTCTAGCTATTAAATCAGGCATTAGATTCTTCCTCCTTTAATCGGAGTTGACCGCAGGCTGCGGTAACATCTTCTCCCATACTTGCTCTTATCTGAACAGGGATATTAGTATTCTCTAAATAATTTTTAAACTTTTTAATTTTGTCATCAGGACTTGGTCTGTGGCCAAGTCCTGCAACTGGATTTGCAGGAATTAAATTTACAAAGACATTCAGATTATCTATCCATTCAGTTAATTTTCTGGCATCATCGATACTATCATTAAAATCCGAGATCATCAAATATTCAATAGTTATCCTGCGAGAGGTCAATTTATAGTAATCCTGTAGAGCCTCTCTGATTGCATTTAAATTAAACTTTTCATTAATAGGCATCAACCTATTTCTTTTATCATTATCACCGGAATGAATTGAGACTGCAAGCCCTACCTGAGCAAAATCTCTAGCAAATTCTCTGATTTTTGGAACAATACCAACAGTGGATACAGTAATCTTCCTGCTTCCAATCTGAAAAGCCTCTTCAGAATTTATAATTTTAATAGATTTTTTAAGATTATCATAATTTAAAAATGGCTCTCCCATTCCCATATAGACAACATTTCGTAGCTCACCTAATTCATTTTCAGAAATATATTTAGATATCTGCCAGACCTGATCAACAATCTCGGCAGCAGTTAAATTCCTCTTGCAACCAGCCAGTCCTGTAGCACAAAAACTACAACCCAGATCACAACCGACTTGAGCTGAGATACAGACTGTAAACCTTTCCCTGTCATTTTGAGGAATTAAAACAGTCTCAATTTTCTCTCCATCAGTTAACTCCCAGAGAAATTTCTTTGTACCATCCTGGCTTTCATTAACTTTAATTAACTTTAAATTCTCCATTAGAAAATTATCAGTTAAAAATCTCTGTAATTTACCAGGCAAATTTTTCATTAATTCAGGCTTAATAACTAGTTTTTTATATACCCAGTTAAAAATTTGTTCAGATCGGAAAGCCGCAAATGAATTTTCAACTAAAATATCCGTTAAATCTGATTTATTTAATCCTTTAAATAAATACATTCTAAGCCTCCCTGGTCCTAACATATATCTTTCTCCCTGGTTGAAACGGCTTATTACTAAAAGAAAAGTCTGCCCCGACAATATAAATATTATCCACATCAGCTGAAGTAGTAACTTTTTTTTGTAATATATCACCTACTGTTGGCCCAATAAAATTGGCAATTAACATGGCCAGCAGCATACTCCAGATTGAAAAATAACCACTTAAGAATAATATAATTATAAATATTATAGCAGATAATAGATTGGCTGCTGTTAAAGTAGTACCACAACGGTCGTGGATTGTAAGATCTTTTTCACCAGATTTTAATCTTTCCTGACCTTCTCTGGCAGCCAATTCAACCTCAGTTAAATCCTTTGCTCCAATAACATAAAAACCATTTTCATCTGCATACCCGGCCAGTTGCTTGTAACCATAATGCTCCTCTAAAACATTAATAGTTGCATGTTCTAAACCATGATTTTTCCTTAAAACCGGATTTTTTGCGATCCTGTATAATTCACCAGGAGCATAAATTAAACTATGCATTGAATTAAAAGTGAATTTTAAAGGAATCAAAAATATAAATATAAAGAAGAAAAATGCCACCGGAAGCAAAAATATTGGAAAAAAGAACGATATCATTATTAAAAATAACCAAAAAATCATAAAACCACTTCCAACTTATATTATTTTCCTAAAACCTCTCCTGGTTCAGGCTGGTATCCACAGATAAAATCTCTGGCCGACATCCTTTTTGAACCAGGCAATTGAACCTCAGCAAGATTAATAGCTCCATTAGCTGTAGCAACAATCAAACCCTGATTTAAATCAACAGAAATTATTTCACCAGGAGTTGAATTATGACTGTTATTAACAATCTCAGATTCCCAGACCTTTAATTTTTTATCCTGATAAAAAGTATATGCACCTGGCCAGGGATTATTACCTCTTATGAAGTTAAAAACATCACGATTTGGCTGATTAAAATCAATCAAACCATCTTTTTTATTTAATTGAGGAGCATAATTTGCAAGAGCATCATCCTGAGCCTCTGGCTCAATCAAATCTGCCTCCATTTTTATAAGAGTTTCAACCAGCAAATCTGCTCCAATTTCAGCCAATTTATCATGTAATTTACCAACAGTATCACTATCATCTATAACTAATTCTTCCTGAAGCAAAATATCCCCCTGATCAAGCTCTCTAGAAATAAGCATGCTAGTTACACCGGTCTTATCATCTCCATTTATAATTGCCTGATGGATAGGACTGGCTCCTCTATATCTGGGCAATAACGAAGCATGCAGATTTATCGGTGCCTTTTTCGGGATATCCAGTACTTTCTGGGTGAATATCTGGCCAAAGGCAACTACAACAAAATAATCAGCTCCAATTGCCTTGAGTTTCTCTTTAATCTTATCTTGATTGATATCAGGTACCTCCAGCAAATTCAAGTCT
>JBNJEB010000109.1:0-5291 GCA_051745425.1 Bacillota bacterium | reverse complement strand
TAGGATTCCTATTTTAGTTGATGCAGAGGGTAGAATTATCTGGATTGTAGGAGAAAGAATTGATGATAGGTTTAAAATTACTTCAAAAACTCAAAATATATTAATGTTAAAATACGACTTCAAAAAGAAAGGGGAATATTAATGGAGAGTTTAGATTATTTAGAAAAAGATATAGAAGAAATTATTATTGACGAAGAAACTTTACAGAAAAGAATTAAAGAGCTGGGTAAAGAGGTGACTGAATCGTATCCAGAAGGAACAGAACTAATTTTAATTTGTATATTAAGAGGTGCCATGATATATATGGCTGACCTTGCCAGATATATTAATTTGCCAGTTTCTTTTGATTTTATGGATGTTTCCAGTTATGGTGAGAGCACTGAATCATCTGGTAATGTTAAAATTATAAAAGATTTAGATGATTCTATTGAAAATAAAGATATATTGATTGTAGAAGATATTATTGATACAGGATTAACTTTAAAGCATATTATAAATATCCTTGAAACCCGCAATCCTGCCTCTATTAAAACAACTACTTTATTAGATAAACCTGATAGAAGAGAAATGAAGCAGGTTGAGGTTGACTTTAATGGTTTTGAGATTCCAAATAAATTTGTAGTGGGTTATGGTCTTGATTTTGCTGAAAAATATAGGAATCTCCCCTTTATAGGAGTTTTAAAAGAATCATTGTATAATTAAGCTATTATAATTTACAAAACTAAGATGTTGTGGTATAATATTAAACTGTGTAATTGTTATTATAATATAATTATTATCTACGTAAAATGTAGTGAGAGGAGGTAGATTGTTTGAAAAAGTTTGCTAAGAATATAGGCTTTTATTTACTTTTAATTGCATTATCTATTTTGATTGCTCAATTTTTTATGCAACAGGGACCACAGGAAATTGAAGAATTCACCTATACAAATCTATTACAAGAAATAGATTCGGGAAATATAAATAGTATTACCATTATAGGAAGTGAAAAGGCTGAAGGAACAGTAAATGGTAGAGAATTTTCAGTAAATGTACCACCTGAGGATATACCATATTTACTGCAAAATTTAAGATCTAAGGATGTTAATATAAATACTGAACCAGAACCTACACCTCCATGGTGGATGAATATTCTGGGATATATGTTCCCGATTTTAATCTTAATTGTTGCCTGGGTATTTATAATGCAGAGAATGCAGGGTGGCGGAAGTCAAATGATGTCCTTTGGCAAAAGCAAGGCCAAGATGTCTGAAAGTGAGGAAAAAGTAACTTTTGAAGATGTTGCTAATTATGAAGAGGTCAAAGAAGAATTATTAGAAGTAGTTGAGTTTTTAAAGAATCCTAGAAAGTTTTCCAGGCTCGGGGCAGAAGTGCCTAAAGGAATCCTTCTAGTTGGACCACCTGGAACTGGTAAAACATTAATGGCTAGAGCAGTAGCCGGAGAAGCAGGAGTTCCATTTTTCTTTATTAGTGGTTCAGATTTCGTTGAAATGTTTGTAGGAGTTGGTGCTTCAAGAGTTAGAGATCTTTTTGAGCAGGGCAAGAAAAATAGTCCATGTATTATTTTTGTTGATGAGCTTGATTCTGTTGGGCGTCAGAGAGGTGCTGGTTTAGGTGGAGGTCATGATGAAAGGGAACAGACTTTAAACCAGTTATTGAATGAAATGGATGGCTTCGAACCTAATGAAGGTATTATCTTAATGGCTGCCACCAATAGGCCTGATGTATTAGACCCGGCTCTTTTAAGACCAGGTAGATTTGATCGCCAGGTTCTTGTAGATAAACCTGATGTTTTAGGGAGACGGTTGATACTGGAGATTCATATGAAGGATAAACCTACTTCTGATGAAGTTGATACTGAAATTCTTGCTAAGAGGACTCCAGGTTTTAGCGGCGCAGATATGGAAAATCTTGCTAATGAGGCTGCTATTTTAGCTGCCAGACGAGGTAAGGAAACAATTACCATGCTGGAGTTTGATGATGCAATAGATAGAGTTATTGCAGGACCTGCTAAAAAGAGTAGAGTTATCTCTGAAAAAGAAAAAAATCTTGTTGCTTATCATGAAACAGGGCACGCTCTTTTAGGTGAGTTATTAGAATTTGCTGATAGAACTCATAAGGTGTCTATTATCCCTAGAGGGCGAGCAGGTGGGTTTACTATTCCATTACCTGAAGATGATAAGAACTTTATGACCAGGAGAGAATTACTTGATAGAGTTACTGCATTGCTTGGTGGTAGAGTAGCTGAATCAATCTTTTTAGAAGATATCAGTACTGGTGCTCAAAATGATTTAGAGAGAGCTACCAAGATAGTTAGAGCTATGATTACTGAGTATGGTATGAGTGAAAAACTAGGGCCTTTAACACTGGGTCAAAAGCATAATGAACAGGTGTTTCTAGGTAGAGATATTTCGAGACAGCAAAATTACAGTGAAAGTGTAGCGGCTGAGATTGATCAAGAAGTAAGTAGTTTGATTGAACAGTGCTATCGTAAAGCTGAAACATTATTAAAAGATAATTCTCATTATGTAGAAAAGATTGTAAAGGCTTTAAAAGAACATGAAACTTTAAATGCAGATCAGATAAAAAAGATATTATCTGATAAAGAATTAGAACCACCTGAAGTTGATGAAGAGGAATCTGATTCTGATAAAGAAGAAACAGAAAGCTCTACAGATAAAGTAACTGAAGAAAAGAGTCAGGAAAAAGATGATATAAACTTACAGAATAATGAACAGAAGAGTCCTGACCCTGAGTTAGAATAATTTAATAAATAGGAAAGTTTAAGGCCGGAGATTTGATTCTCTGGCCTTTAAATTTTTTGAGGTATTGAAAAATTCTTAAATTAATCTATATTAAAAAAGGATTTTTTATTTTAATCAAGAAGTATAAAACAGGTGAATAAAATGAGTAATTTTATACTTAAATACATTTACATAAATTCTGTTTTAAATGGGATGGGTCTTCAAGGCTCCATCCCTTTATCTTTTTAATATAAGAAATTTAAGTGGGGTGGGAAAATGTTAAAAATTAATGGAGGCAACCTGAGAATTTCTGATGTTTTAAAAGTAGCGAGAGAAAGAGAAGAAGTTGTCTTACAAGAAGAAGCCATAGAAAAAGTAGAGAAATCTAGAAATCAAGTAGAAGACTTAGTTAAAGATAATAAAGTTGTTTATGGTATAACAACAGGCTTTGGAAGTTTTAGTGATACTAAAATATCACCAGAAGAGGCAGTAAAATTACAGGAAAACTTAATTGAAAGTCATTCTGCTGGAACTGGAGAATTATTATCTGTTGAAACAGTAAGGGCCATGATGCTATTAAGGGCTAATGCTCTTGCAAAAGGGCACTCAGGTATTAGATGTTCAACCTTAAAGTTATTACTGAATATCCTTAATAAAGAGATTCACCCATTAGTTCCCTCTCAAGGATCTGTTGGTGCAAGTGGTGATCTTGTTCCGCTGGCTCATATGTCTCTGGCTTTATTAGGTAAAGGGATGGTTGAGTTTGGGGGAAAACAAATTCCTGCAGATGAGGCATTAAAGAAAGTTGGTCTAAAGCCTATTCAATTAAAAAGTAAGGAAGGATTAGCTTTGATTAATGGGACACAGATGATGGGGGCTTTAGGTTCAATTGCTTTGTATGAATCAATAAGGATGCTTAAATATACAGACATTGCTTTAAGCTTAACTATGGAGGCTTTGAAAGGAATTTTAGCTCCCTTTAATGATTTAGTTCACCGAGTTAGGCCTCATCCTGGTCAGGGGATAGTAGCTAAAAATATAAAAAAGTTAGTTAAGGGCAGCTCTCTAGTATTTGAAGAGAGAGAAGATAGGGTCCAAGATGCTTATACTATTCGCTGTGCCCCGCAGGTTCATGGAGCAAGCAGAGATTCTCTGGAACATGTTTTAGAAATTTTTGAAAGAGAAATTAATTCAGCGACAGATAATCCATTGTTATTTCCTGATGAAGATAAAGTGATTTCTGGTGGCAATTTTCATGGGCAACCCCTGGCTTTAAGTTTAGATTATTTAAGTATGGCGATATCCGAGTTAGGTAATATTTCTGAAAGAAGAGTTGCGCGTTTAGTTGATAATAATTTAAATTATGGTCTACCAATGTTTTTGACAGAATATGGTGGACTGAATTCAGGCTATATGATAGCTCAGTATACAGCCGCTTCGCTGGTAAGTGAAAATAAAGTAATGTCTTCCCCTGCCAGTATAGATTCAATTACGACTTCAGCAAACCAGGAAGACCATGTAAGTATGGGTTCAATAAGTGCAAATAAGATTCAAAAAATAATTGAAAACTTAAAATCTATACTGGCTATTGAACTAATAGTTGCTGCTCAGGCTATAGAATTTAGAACAAATGATATAAATGATTTAGGAGATGGTACTAAGATTATTTATAATTATATTAGAGATAGGGTTCCTGCTTTAGATGGTGATAGAGTAATATCTAAAGATATTGCAGAGGCCAAAAGGATAGTTGAGAGTGATGAGTTAATTAATTTATTGACTGAAAAAGGAATAATACTTGAGTAAATTTCTTACTTGTCAGAATATTATCTTTGTGTTACAATTATAACAGTAAGTGGCAGAGTAAATGAGTGTGCGTGAGAGTGCTCTGGGATGGGACGTTGCCCAGAGACGAAATGCTTAGGCTGCGTTACATTCATTGCGTCCGCTGTCATCAAAGAGCCTTTCTCTTTGGTGCAGGTATCTGCCATGGACCAGGGAGAGAGGAGGTGTTGACATGAAAATAAGTACTAAGAAGTTGGTATATATTTCTATACTGACTGCTCTGGCTATTATATTGACCAGGGTATTTAGTATTAGGATTCCATTTATGGGAGTTGAAGGTGTTAGAATTGGTTTTGGTGCGTTGCCTATAGTTTTTGCCGGTGCAGTTTTAGGGCCTGTAGCAGGAGCTTTTGTTGGAGGTATATCTGATTTGCTTGGATTCTTCATTAATCCAATGGGGGCTTATATGCCTCACTTTACTTTGACATCAATGTTAACAGGCTTAATTCCTGGCCTGATGATATGTTATCTATTTAAAGGTAAAAAGACCTTTAAGACTTTGCTTCTGACAATAGGCTTAACTCAGATTATAACAGCTATTGTAATGGTTCCGTATTTTATGAATAGTTTGTTTGGGATTCCATTTACAGTTAGTTTGCCACCAAGAATTTTTTCGCAGGCCTTTAGCATACCATTATATGCTTATTTCGCAAAAGTATTACTTGCTTATGATTTGATGGGAAATGTCGAGCAATGTACTCC
>JBNJEB010000108.1:0-5323 GCA_051745425.1 Bacillota bacterium | reverse complement strand
TTTGATGACTTAACTGAAGGAAATTACGGAATTTTAGAGCCTATTAATTCAAATTTTAAGCTTGAACCTTATTTTTTAGATTTAATAATTGTCCCTGGGCTTGTTTTTTCTCATAAAGGTTTTAGAATTGGCTACGGTGGAGGTTTCTATGATAGATTTTTGGCTAGAGCTAAAACCAAAAATTCAGATCCTCTTAAAATAAGTTTTGTTTATAAAGAATTTATAATTGATAAAATCCCAACCAATCAATATGATCTGCCAGTTGATTATATTATAACTGAAGAAAAAATAATTAATTGCAAACAATTTAGGGGAAATTAAGATGGATTTATTTTCAAATGAACAGAGCAACAATAATAAAAATAAGCCTTTAGCATATAGGATGCGTCCTAAAAGTTTTTCAGAAATCTTTGGCCAGGAAAATATTATTGGCGAAGATAAATTATTGAGAAGAATGATTGAATCTGATAGGTTGCAGTCATTAATATTATATGGGCCACCTGGGACTGGTAAGACAAGTCTGGCAAAGATAATTGCTGATAATACTGATTCTGATTTTGTAAAAATAAATGCAGTTACTTCAGGAGTTAAAGAGATAAGAGAAGTGATTAAAAAAGGTGAAAATAATATAAAATTATATAATCAGAGAACGATTCTATTTATTGATGAAATTCATAGATTCAATAAATCTCAACAGGATGCTTTATTACCATCAGTTGAAGATGGGACAATTATAATGATTGGTGCTACAACTGAGAACCCTTATTTTGAAGTTAATTCTCCTTTATTATCAAGAAGTAGAGTTTTTAAGTTAGAACCTTTGAAAAAAGAAGATATAAAAAAAATTATTAAACAAGCGTTAAAGGACCATGAGAATGGGTTAGGTGATTATAATTTAAAGATTGATGAAGAAACCATTGATTTTTTAGCTGCAAAAGCCAATGGAGATGCCAGGATTGCATTAAATGGTCTGGAAATCGCTGTTTTTTCTACTCCAACAGATAGTGAAGGAGTAATAGCTTTAGATAAAGAAATTATTGCTGAAAGTTTACAGGAAAAAATAGTTAAATATGATAAAGGTGGAGATAGACATTATGATGTAATATCTGCTTTTATTAAGAGTATTAGGGGCTCTGACCCAGATGCTGCTATCTATTGGCTGGCATTAATGCTAGAAGCCGGTGAAGATCCAATGTTTATAGGTAGAAGATTAATTGTACATGCTTCAGAAGATATTGGTATGGCAGATCCAGAAGCTTTAAAAGTTGCTGTAAGTGCAGTTAGGGCATTAGAATACATAGGAATGCCAGAAGCTAGAATTCCACTTGCTCAGGCTACTATCCATTTAGCTTCTGCACCAAAAAGTAATTCAGTTATTAAAAGTATAGATAAAGCTTTAGAATTTGTTAAAAATAATGAATATAGTGAAGTTCCCTGTCATCTTCGTGATAATCACTATTCTGGCTCTAAAGATTTTGGCCATGGTGAAGAATATAAATATCCGCACAATTATAAGAATAATTACATTGAGCAAACCTATTTACCAGAGAAATATCTAGAAGCAGAGTTTTATTCTCCTGATGGCCAGGGGCGAGAGAAAAAGGTTAAAGTTTTTTTAGATAACTTAAAAAAATTTGCAAATGGTGGTGATTTATCTGAATAAAAGTGAGGAATATAAAACTGTTAATTCTTCGCATGAAATATTTAATAAAGTTAAAGATAGTAAATTTTATGGTATTGCTAATAATTGTGACAGTATTGGTCTGGCTGAAGAATTTATAAATGAAATCAAAGAAAAACATTCAGATGCAAATCATAATGTAAATGCTTATAGAATTTATAATTGTAATAATTTAATTGAATATGCTGATGATGATGGTGAACCTGCAGGTTCTTCAGGTAAACCAGTTTTACAACAGATTTCAACTGAAGATTTATTGAATACAGTTGTAGTTGTTACAAGATATTTTGGGGGAACAAAATTAGGGATCGGTGGTTTAATAAGAGCTTATGGAGAGACTGCAAAATTAGCCATAGAGGCAGCTGGAATAAAAAAACTTTCTTTATATAAAAAATTAAAATTTATAGGTCCATATGATAACATAGGAAATGTGTTGGGGCAATTAGAAAGATTTAAGGCAGAGATAAAAGGTCAGGGTTATAAGGAAGGAAAATTTGTTATTAATGCAATAATAAAACATAATATTGTTAATAAACTAATTAAAGAAATTAAAGAGATTACTTCTGATAAGGTAAAAGTAATTATTGAAGATTCTTTTTATTTATAAGAATGAATAAAAATAGTTGACAGTGATTTTTTTCTATGGTAGAATAAATCCGAGGACAAAACTCAAGTATGGGGTGGTATTAAAATGAAAATTTCAACCAGGGGAAGATATGGCCTAAGAGCTATGATTGATTTAGCAATTAATGAGGAGGGTGAAGCTATCCCTTTAAGAGTAATTGCAGAAAGAGAAAATATTTCAGAACAATATTTAGAACAATTATTTGCTAACTTAAGAAAATCTGGTTTAGTGAAAAGTGTTAGAGGTGCCCATGGAGGTTATTTGTTAAATCGAAAGCCTGAAAACATAACTGCAGGAGATGTTTTTAGGGTACTTGAAGGCCCAGTTAGCCCAGTTGATTGTGTCCAGGAAGGTTATGAATGTGAGCAGAGTGAAAAATGTGTAACTCATGATTTATGGAGTATTTTGAGTGACCAGATTGAAGAAGTATTAGATTCTCATACGTTAGAAGATTTTAAAAATAAAGCGAAGAAAATAAAATCAAACTAATTTGTAGTTGGTGAGGTGAAATTTATGGATAAGAGATATTATTTTGATTATGCTGCTACTACTCCTATCGATGAAAAAGTTTTTCAGGAGATGAAGACTTTTTTAACAGATGAGTTTGGCAATCCTTCAAGTATTTATCAAGAAGGGCAGAAAGCTAATCAGGCAATAATGGAAGCCAGAGAAAAAGTTCAGGATTTAATTAATGCTGAAGATAGTAGAGAAATTATTTTTACTGGTAGTGGTACTGAAGCTGATAACCTTGCCATTAAAGGTGTAGCGATGGCTTTAAAGGATAAAGGCAAGCATATAATTACCAGCACAATAGAACATCATGCTGTACTTCACACCTGTGAATTTATGGAGAAGCATTTAGGTTTTGATGTCACATATTTAGAGGTAGATGAAGACGGTTTTATAAATATTGAACAGCTTGAAGATGCAATTAGAGAAGATACTGTTTTAATTACAATTATGATGGCAAATAATGAGATTGGAACAATTCAGCCTGTAAAAGCTATTGCTCAAATAGCTAGCAAAAATGACATTTATTTTCATACTGATGCAGTACAGGCAGCAGGGCAGTTAGAGATTGATGTTCAGGATTTAGGTGTTGATTTATTAACATTATCTGCTCATAAAATAAATGGCCCTAAAGGGGTCGGTGCACTATATGCAAAAAAAGGTGTTAAATTAGTTCCCCAGATGAATGGTGGGGCTCAGGAAAGAAAACGTCGTGGTGGTACTGAAAATTTAGCAGGAATAGTAGGATTTGGTAAAGCAGCTGAGCTTGCAAAGAAAAGGTTGCCTGAGAAACAAAATAAGCTTATTAAATTAAGAGATAAAATTATTAATAATATAGAAAACAATATTTCTGAAGCTATTCTTAATGGACCTAGAGGAGAAAAAAGGTTGCCTAATAATGTTAATTTTTGTTTTAGATATATTGAAGGTGAATCTATTTTGTTAAATTTAGATTTCTTAGGGATTGCTGCTTCAAGTGGTTCAGCCTGTACCTCAGGATCTCTGGATCCTTCTCATGTATTACTTTCTCTTGGGATGTCTCATGAGGTGGCTCATGGTTCTTTAAGACTGTCTCTGGGGTATAATTCAACTGAAGAAGAAGTTGATTATTTATTAGATAAATTGCCAGGTGTAATTCAAAAGATTAGAGATATGTCTCCATTATATGATGGATAAATTATTATAGATTTTAAGGAGTGTGTTTTGTATGTATTCAGATAAAGTTATGGATCATTTCCAAAACCCAAGAAATGTAGGGAAAATGGATGATGCTGATGTTATTGGAGAGGTTGGTAATCCAACCTGTGGTGATATTATAAAAGTATATTTGAAAATAGAAGATGATCATATAAAAGATATTAAGTTTTCTACCTTTGGATGTGGAGCAGCTGTTGCTACAAGTAGTATGGTTACAGAGCTTGTTAAAGGTAAATCACTTGATGATGCATTACAGGTTAGTAAAGATCAGGTTGCTGAAGCACTTGATGGACTACCTCCAGCAAAAATGCATTGTTCTAATCTAGCAGCAGATGCTATTAAAGATGCGATAGAAAATTATAGATCTGATTCTAAGGAAAAAGATGAAGAATAATGGATAGAGTTTTAATGGCTATGAGTGGAGGGGTTGATAGTTCTGTTGCTGCTGCGCTTTTAAAAGAAGAAGGCTATGATGTTGTCGGAGCAACAATGGAAGTTTTTCCAGATTATGAACAGAGATCTGAAGAAGAAGGCGGTTGTTGTTCATTATCTTCCATAGAAGATGCAAAAAGAGTGGCAGCCAGACTTGATATCCCTCATTATACTCTTAATTTCAAAGAAGTTTTTCAAAATGAAGTAATCGATAATTTTGTTGATGAGTATAGTAAAGGAAGAACACCTAATCCCTGTATAGTATGTAATAAGAAGATAAAATTCAAGGCATTATTAAATAAAGCTTTGCAATTAAACTGTGATTATATCGCTACAGGACATTATGCTATAAAGGAAAAGAAAGGTGACCGTTTTATCTTAAGAAGGCCTCTGGATTTAGATAAAGATCAGACTTATATGTTATATGGTTTCAAGCAGGAACAACTTGCAAAAACATTATTTCCTTTAGGTAATTATAAGAAAGATAAAGTCAGGAAAATTGCAAAAGAGATAGGTTTAAGAGTATTTAATAAGCCTGATAGCCAGGAGATTTGTTTTATTCCTGATGATAATTATCAAAGATTTCTGGATAGTAATTATCCAGATTTAAGTATGTCAGGACCGATATATTATTATGATGGAGAAAAAATAGGGGAGCACGAAGGCCTTCATAAATATACAATTGGTCAAAGAAGAGGTTTAGGTATTTCTATGAATCATCCTGTTTATGTTATTGATATTGATTCAGAGAAGAATGCTTTAATAGTTGGTCCAAGGGATCATTTAGAATCTCGTGGGTTAATTATTAATAATCCGAACTGGCTATCTATACCTGAAATAGATAATGAATTAGATGATATTTTGATTCAGATAAGATA